>DATLTU010000039.1:0-7356 GCA_035533415.1 Candidatus Limnocylindrales bacterium | reverse complement strand
TTTTTTCGCTTGCTGCTGGATTCGTGGTGTTTATTGAGCTTCGCCGCGACGGCGGGCTTTTGCTTCTTTTTCTTTGCGTTGCTTTTGTCCGTGGCGACGGATGCCGCGGTGACGTGCTCCGCTTCAACGTCGGTCAGGGTTTGCGTAGTGGCTGCCGCGCTCGTTGCGGCGGGAGAAGTGGCGCCCGCTGCGCCAGCCGGATCGGTTGGCGCAGCAGCGGAATTGGCCGTCGGCGGGGGAGTGGAGGACGCCGGCGAAACCGCCTGAATGCTCATACTCTCGCCGGTGGATCCGCCGCCACCGCCGGCATCAGCTCCAACGTTCGAAGCCGTGGCCGTCTGAAAAACATTTTGCGGGGATTCGATCTCGCCCGGCGGATTCAAATCGGGAGTGCCTGCGCGTGCGGCCATGGAAACGTCAGGAGAGCTTTTGACGACGCCCATCGCGCGATGAATTACTCCGCGATGCTCGCGCGCAAATTTCTCGTCGTATCTCTCATCCGCGAGCGCCTGAGAGTCAGGAGGGGGAATCGCCACGCTGTCCTGCGTCAATTTTCGCTTCGCGTCGACCGCGAGAGGAGACAGCGGGTACTCCTTGACAATCTGCGCATACTCCTTATCGGCCTGCGTTCGCCACACCGCGCGTTGCTGCTCGTTTTTCGAGCCGCGCGCCGCGCGCTGGTAAATGTCGCCCAGCATCCAAAGCGCCCGGTCGCTCTGGCTGAAGAGCGGATAACGATTTGTGACCTCGATGAGCCGCGCCGCGGCCGCGCGATAATCACCCTTGACGTAATAGAAGTGCGCCACGTCGAAATCTCCGCCGGCCAGCACCTCCTGGACATCCCGCAGCCGTTGCTCGGCGACCGGCACCAGCGGGCTCTTCGGGTACTTCAAAAGGAACCTTTGGAATTCCACTTCCGCCAGCCGCGCCTGAGTCGCGTCGCGGTCGGGCTTCTCCATCATCCGGTAGTGCGCCATCGCCACCTGCATTTGCGCGTAGGCGGCTTCGTCAAGGAACGGAAAAAATGTGATGAAGTCCTTGTATTCCGCCACGGCTTGCGTCAGACCTTCGGTGCCGCCTTCCTTGTAATACGAATCGGCGACGGCCAGTTTTGCCTTGGCGAGATATTCGCTGTCGGGATAGCTATTGATCAGCGCTTGCAGGCTCAAACGCGCCTCGGTGTAGCGCCCGTGCTTGTAATCGTCGAGAGCGCGATTGTAGAGGATTTTGTCCGGCGCGACGGAGGCAGTTGGATTGCCTGCCTTTGCCTTCTTGTGTCCCGAGAACAGACACCCTGCGGGAACGAAAGTCGCGAGGAGCGCAGCCACAAGCCAAACGGAAGGTCGTTTCGTTATGCGTTTCATCATACCCTTTGCGAAATGGCGTCGTTCGCATACTGCCGCATTTGCCGGACGGCAGCGCCTGGATTCGTCGTATGAAAAATCGAAGTGCCCGCCACCAGCGTGTCGCTGCCGGCGGCCACCAGTTCCGCTGTGTTTTCCAGCGTAACTCCCCCATCTACTCCGATTCGGAAGCCGTAATTATGGCGCGCGCGCAGGTCTCGCAACTCCCGAATTTTATCCACCGTTTGCGGAATGAATTTCTGGCCCCCGAACCCCGGATTGACCGTCATCACCAATACCGTTTCCACGCGGTCCAGCACTTCCTTCAACAATATTACCGGCGTCGCTGGATTGATCGCCACGCCCGCTTCACAGCCTTGTTCGTGAATGGACGCCAGCACGCGATCCAGGTGCGCCGTTGCTTCCTGATGCACCAGAATTCTGTGCGCTCCGGCCTTCGCGAAATCCTCGACGAACTCCCCCGGCCGTTGAATCATCAGATGCACATCCAGCGGCAGGCGGGTTGCCTTGCTCAATGACGCCACGATGGGCACGCCGATGGAAATATTGGGCACGAAGTGGCCATCCATGACGTCCACGTGAATGACCGCCGCACCTGCCTCTTCCACTGCGCGCACCTCTTCGCCCAGAACGGCAAAATTCGCCGCTAAAATAGAAGGTGCGATTTCGACAGGACGACGGATCATGAATCGCCTTGAATTGTAGCACAGCCGCAGCCGCGCTTATTGCGCTACCTGTAACTCCACGCCTGTTCCGGGTTCGATGCGTGTTCCGCGCGCGGGAAGTTGAGACGTCACGGTGCCGGGCGCCTGGCCGGTCAAGGGCATCGGCGTGACATTGGCGACTTTCAATCCCGCGGAAGACAACAATTGTTCCGCGGCTGTTACGGGAAGGCCCGCGAGTCCTGGCATCACATAGGTTGGCGGTTTCGGCCCGAGCGAAACCAGCATATCCACATGCGGGCTGGTCGCGTTGGTTGATCCCGCTGGGGGGTCCTGCTCGAGCACCGTGTCTGGCGGAAATTCGGGCAAATAAGCGCTCGATACTTCGCCGACCTGCAATCCTTCGCTCAACAGTTCGATCTGCGCGGCGCGCAGGCTGCGGTCATCGAGCTGCGGGATCGTCACTTTCTGCGGGCCGAGGCTCACCACGACGTGCACCCATTCGCCAAGTTTCAGTTGCGTGCCCGCAGCCGGACTTTGCCGCACGATACTGTCTTCGGGGAGATTGCTATATACGCGGTCCTCGACTCGGATGTGCAATCCGCGATGCTGGAGTTGCACCTGCGCTTGCGCGAGCGCGACGCTAATCACATCGGGTGTGACGATTTCGCGCCCCTGGATGGCGAAGCGCATCGTGGTGATCGCGCTCAAGAACGCTACCGAAGCCAAAACGAAAATCAGCAGCGCCATGCGGCCTGCCCACTCGGCTCGTTCTCGAAATCCCATCGGTCAATTTGCTCCGAAAGCTCGCTCCGAAAGCGTAACGCCGCGTTCCCACGGCGCTTTCCTGAGTGGAAGCCTAACATCGCTGGAAAGTTGCTTCAACGCCGCTGCTCCGCTTTATTGCTTGCGCCGTAACACAGCCGCGAAAAATCCGTCTGTGCGCTGCGCGGGCGGAAACGTGCGGAACGCGCCGCTGGCGTCAATCAGCGTTTCCGCGCGAACTCCTTCGGCCAACGCGTGCGTGGGAATTTCCGCCGAGCAGGCTCGAAATTCCGGATGTAACTCTAACATCTCGCGAATCACGTCTTCGTTCTCTTCGTGCTCGAGCGAGCAAGTGGAATACAACAGTGTTCCTCGCGCGGCCAGGTGTTCGAGCGCGAAGCGGAGAAGTTGCACTTGGCGTTGGTGCAACTCGACGAGATCGCCGGGCTTAAGTTTCCAGCGAATCTCGGGATTGCGCGCCAGCGTTCCCGTGCCCGAACACGGCGCGTCCACGAGAATGCGATCAAATTCGGCGCGGAACGGAAGCGATGTTGTTGCGTCGAGAGCCACCATGTTTACGTGCGATGCTCCTGCTCCCGGAAGTTTCAGGCGTTCGCGCATGGCGCGCAGCCGGCTCTCGCGCCGGTCCGTGGCGACGACGAGCGCGCCGGGGCCCGCGGCGCGCGCCAGCGCCATCGTTTTGCCTCCCGGCGCCGCGCACAAATCGAGCACGGATTCGCCGCGATTCACGCCCAGCAGCAACGGAATCATCTGCGAAGCTTCATCCTGAAAAATAATTTCGCCGTTCTCGAAAACGTTCGTCGTCGATACATCTCCTTTGCGAATGATGATCGCGCCGCGCAGCAATCCTCCCGACTCAAATTCCACGTGGGCGCGCACGAGCGAGCGAATCACCTCCTCGCGATTTTCAGAATCGAGCACCGCGCAGACGCGGCTCGGGGGTGCATTGTTTGTTTCGAGAAGCGCCACGGTTTTTGCGCGCCCGAATCGTTCCAGCCATCGCTCGACGAGCCACGTGGGATGCGAATGAACGAGCGCCAATGTTTCCGCCGGCGCGAGTTTTTGCGAAACAAATTCCTCGATCGGCCGGGCGCTTTCGGTGGCCGCGCGCCTTAGGACCGCGTTCACCAGCGATGCCGCCGAACGCTTGCGCGCTCGCTTGATCAACTCGACCGAGTCGCTCACCGCCGCCCGCGCCGGAATGCGCGCCAGATAGCGCGTCTGGTAGATGCCCATTCTCAGCGCGATCAGCACTTCGGGATCGAGCGCCGCCGCTTTCTTTCCGATGTAGCGCGCGATTAAAAAATCGAGCAGGCGCTGCCAGCGCAGCGCGCCCATTACGATTTCGGTCGCGAGCGCCGCGTCGCGCGCGCTCACTTTCGCGTTCATTTTCGCGTTTAGGCGCGCGTGCAGAATTTCGGAGGCGTAAGCATTTTCGGTCTCGACGCGCAGCAAGGCGTCAAAGGCGATGGTTCGGGCGGGGCTGATGGGCATGGAATGGCTCACCTGGACTTTATCAGGGTGCATTTCGAAAAGCCTCGACAAAGATAGAGATGAGGATTGGCCGTCGTCCCGATGCAATTCATCAGGGCGTTGTAGCGTCACGGCTCGTGGCTTTCTTCGGCAGCCTTTTAGGTGAATCGTTCGCCGGAGGAAATTCGCGCACCGTTTGCGAATTCGCGCGCCGTCACGCGCTTGCGTCCTTCCAGATGGACGTGCGCCACGCGCAGCCACGTTCCCTCGCCGCAGGCGACAAGAATTTCGCCGTGATTCTCGATAATCGTCCCGGGTTCCTGCGCGGCGGATGCGCTTGGGCTTTCAACCCTATCCGCCGGACACCCCGAAATGTGGCACAAACGCCCGCGGAATTGCGAGTACGTTCCCGGCCACGGGTCGAACGCACGAATTCGGCTGTAAATTTCCGATGCGGGCTTGGCCCAATCGATGAGGCCTTCTTCTTTTTTAATCGGCGGAGCAAACGTGGCTCGCGCAGGATCCTGCGCTTTTGGTTCGAGTTCGCCGCTGCTGAGTTTTTGCAGCGTATGAATCAGCAGCGGCGCTCCCGCTTCGCCCATGCGCGCCATTAATTGCGGCGCAGTCTCATCCGCGCCGATTGCCACTTCGAGTTGTTCGAGAATCGGCCCGGTGTCCAGGCCTGCGTCGATCTTCATGGTGGTCAAGCCTGTGCGCGTATCGCCATTGAGAATCGCGCGCTGAATCGGCGCCGCGCCCCGGTAACGCGGCAGCAGGGAAGCGTGCAGGTTGATCCATCCGAGGCGCGGAATGTCCAGCAGGGCGCGCGGAATGATTTGTCCGTACGCGATGATCACGGCCGCATCCGGCGCGATGTGCTTCAAAAACTCGGCCGCCTCCAGCGATTTGATTTTCTCGGGCTGATAAACCTGAACTCCGCCGGCGAGCGCCGCGGATTTGACGGGAGAGCTTGTGTCTTTCTTGCCTCTGCCTGCGGGCTGATCAGGCTGAGTGATCACGGCCTCGACGGAAAATTGCGGATCGGCAAGCAGCTTCTTCAGAGAGGGTAAGCTGAATGCGGGAGTGCCGCAGAAAATAATGCGAAGCGGCACGGCGTTTCTACCACTCCCCGGCTTTCGTCAGTTTGCGGATTTTTCTCTTGATGAGGTCGCGTTTCAGCATCCCGAGATGCGTGAGAAAAAGCATTCCGTGGAGATGATCGATCTCGTGGCAGAACGCGCGCGCCAGCAGGCCTTCGCCGCGCATCTCGAATTCTTTTCCCGCGGCGTCCTGAGCTTTCACGGTCACATATTTCGGACGGAGCACGTTCCCGCGAAATCCCGGCACGGACAGGCAGCCCTCTTCCTCGCGCTGTTCGCCTTCGAAGTGAACGATCTCCGGATTGGCCAGCACTAATTTTGCGTCCGGGTTCTTGCCCACGGTGACGTCAATCACGGCGAGCCGCAAGTTCAGGCCGATCTGCGGCGCGGCCAGGCCCACGCCCTGCGCGGCGTACATGGATTCGAACATGTCCTCGGTGAGCTTAACGAGTTCAGCGTCGAATTTCTCGACGGGCTTGGTGGGCTGCTCGAGCACCGGCGCGGGAAATTTTGTGATCGGATGGATCATTGTTTTCGATGTCCTCGTTTTCGATGTCCTCGATTCGTCTCCTGCATTTTCTGCTGCTTTAGAATTCGTCGAGCTGCCTTTGATAGCCTTGAAAATTGCGGCGCGTTTCTTCGAGCGAATCACCGCCGAATTTTTCCAAAAACGCTTCGGCCAGTACGTGTGCGACCATGGCCTCGCCGATAACTCCTGCCGCGGGCACGACGCAAATATCCGACCGCTCGTAGGCGGCCTTGATGCTCTCTTTTGTTTTCAGATCCGCGGACCCGAGCGCGCGGCGCAGCGTCGAAATAGGTTTCAAGTAGCCGCGCGCGATCACATCCTGGCCATTCGTGATGCCGCCTTCGATTCCGCCGGCGCGGTTTGAGCCGCGCTGAAAACGCTTGGTCTCCGGATCATACCGAATTTCGTCCTGCACTTCCGAGCCGTAGGACGTTGCATTGGCGATTCCCGTGCCGATCTCGACGCCCTTCACGGCCTGAATCGACATGACCGCGCGCGCCAGGCGGCCGTCGAGCTTTTCGTCCCACTGCGCATGGTTTCCGAGGCCGGGAGGGACGCCTCGCGCGACGACTTCAAAAATCCCACCCACGGAATCGCCGGCGCGCAGCGCCTTATCGACTTCCGCTTTCATGCGCGTTTCTACTTCCGGGTCGACGCAACGCAGCGGCGAATCGAGATTCGCGCAGACCGCTTCAATTTCTTCCCAACGCGCGGCGCGTTCGAGAGCGACCGGCCCCACGGCGATCGTGTGGCTCAACACAGTGACGGCGAATTCGCGCAAGAGCAGCTTGGCGAAAGCGCCCGCGCTGGTGCGCGCCGCCGTTTCTCTGGCCGACGCGCGCTCGAGTATATATCGAGCGTCGTGGAGATTAAACTTCAGCGCTCCGGCCAGATCCGCGTGGCCGGGCCGGGGAGAAGTCAGCTTCCGCTGCACATTCTCCGCGCCATCGCTGTCTTCGACGGGCAGCGCCTGCTCCCAGTTCTTCGCATCGCGGTTCTCAATGCGAATCGCGATGGGCGCGCCAATCGTGCGGCCGTGGCGCACGCCGGCCAGGCATTCGGCGTGATCCTTCTCGATTTTCTGCCTTCCGCCGCGGCCATAGCCAAGCTGCCGCCGGTGCAATTCGCGATTCACGAATTCGAGATCGACCGGCATGCCCGCGGGCAATCCGGAGATCCAGGCAATCAGGGCCTGGCCATGAGATTCGCCTGCCGTGAAAAATCGCAGCATTTTCTTATCGTGTCCAGACGCGCGCGAGAGACGCACGATTCTACCGGAGGCGCCGACGATGGTAAAGCAATCGTATCGCGCCGTCTAAAATGTAACCGAAGGGGGTATCGTCGCGCCATTTAAGATGTAACCCAAATCGGAGGGGTTCTGAGGAGGGTTGCAAATGGGACAAAAGGCGAAGTGGGAGTACTTCCGGGCGATCTACGAGCGT
>DATLTU010000038.1:0-29534 GCA_035533415.1 Candidatus Limnocylindrales bacterium | reverse complement strand
ACATGGTGTTCGGAACGAAAAAAAATCGCTAATTTGTGCAGTCTTCCCTTGACAAAGTTTGCAAGTGCTTTTAACAAGGAAGCGAGATGGAGCGCACGAAGATGGAGCGTTCGTCCAATCAGGATCCGGGGAGTCGATGCCTGCCTGGGCCGGGAACGAAGGCCTGGGCGGGGGTCGCCGAGCGTGGCGTGTCCGGCGGATGGCCGGTGACGCAGCTTGAGGCCAAGGAGGCCGAAGCCGACCAGGGGTAATTGTGCGGGAGTGATTTCCGCCCGTGGTCGGGAGCGAGTCCGGCCGCGGGTATTTTTTTGTTTGCGCGGCGTGGGGCTCGGGCGTAGATGACCGGATGCGGGTAAGGAGCAAGCCATGCTGCACGCAACTGAGCTGTTAGGGTCCGAGGCGTACGACGCGCAGGGGAATTTCGTCGGCCACGTGAAGGAGTTTTACCTGGAGCCGGTGGAGCAGGGAAATCGCGTCAGCCGGGTCCTGCTGGTCCGGGGAAAGTACCAGCCACTATTGGCACGGCATGACCAGATCGGGTTCGTGGCACCGGGGACGATGCGGCTAACGGTTGGAGAAAAGGCATTGGAGCCTTACCAACCAAACGAGTCGTGGCTGGGGGTGAGGAAGGACCTGCTCGATCAGCAAATCATCGATACGCACGGGCGAAAAGTGGTGCGCGTCAATGATCTGGATATTGCGGAGCAGCGGATGAACGGCAACGTGGAGCTGCGAATCACGCGCGTGGATGTGGGGTTGACCGGGGCGGTGGGGCGGCTGCTGCAGGGCATGGCTCCTCATGCAATGATCCGGAGAATCCAGGAGAAGTTGCCGTCGCGGCTGATTCCGTGGGAATTCGTGAACTTGATCGAGCCGGACCCGTTGCGGCGGGTGAAGCTGCGGCTGACCAGCTCGAAGTTGGCGCACATGCACCCCGCCGACTTGGCGGAATTGATGGAAGAGCTGTCGCCGGATGAGAGAAGCTCGGTTATCGCGACGCTCGACGAAGAGTCCGCCGCGGAAGTGATTGCGGAGTTGGACAAGAGGGTGAAAACCCAGGTGCTGGAGACGCTGGATACGGAAACGGCGGCAGGTATTTTGGAGGAAATGCCACCCGATGATGCGGCAGACCTGCTGGCGGATTTGCCGATCGCGACGTCCCGCGAGCTGCTGCGCGAAATGCCGCAGCGCGAGGCGGACGAAGTCAAAGGCCTGCTGCAGTTCGAAGGACACACGGCGGGCGGGATGATGACGACGGAGGTCGTGCAGGTGGGCGAAGACGCGACCCGGGGCGAAGTGGTCGATTACATACGCTTCCACGACGTGCCGCTCGATCAGCTCGATACGGTGATTTTGATCAATACGAAGGCTGTTTTTGTGGGAACTGTGTCGGTGACCCGGCTGATGCTGGCGGAACCGGATCAGCGCATGGCGGCGCTGGTGAGCGATCCGCTGGTGTCGATAGAACCCCGGGCGGATGAGAAGGAAGTCTTCGAGCTTTTCGACAAGTACAATCTGCGGAGCCTGACGGTGGTGAACAGCGAGCAGCAACCCATTGGGGCGATCACCGTGGATGACATCGTGAGCCGGATGCACGCCAAAATCAGTTAAAAGATCAGAGCCATGAACTGGGCAGCTATTAGCGCACGAATCGAAGCCTGGCGCAGCCGGGGCGAGGACGCACGCCGGCGCGGACGCCACTGGCGCAGGCGGCTGGCGCTGTTTCTGGCAGTGGTGGGGCCTGGGCTGATTACGTCGAACGTGGACAACGACGCGGGCGGCATCACGACGTATTCGGTTGTGGGCGCGAAATTCGGGTACGCGATGCTGTGGTCGCTGATCCCGATTGCGATCGCGCTGTACGTCAGCGAAGAGATGTGCGCGCGGATGGGTGTGGTGACCGGCAAGGGGCTTTCCGACCTGATCCGTGAGGAGTTTGGTTTCCGCTCGACATTTTTCGTGATGGTTGCCGGTCTGGGAGTGGACCTGGCGAATACGGTGGCGGAGTTCGCCGGAGTGGCGGCGTCGATGCAGATTTTCGGAGTGAGCAAATACATCGCCGTGCCCATTGCTGCGATTCTTGTCTGGGTGTTGGTGATCCGGGGCACGTACCGGCAGGTGGAAAAGATATTTCTGGTGGCGTGCGTTTTCTACGTGTCGTACATCGCATCGGCATTTTTGGCCAAGCCCAACTGGCTGATGGCAGGGCGCGCGATGCTGATCCCGGACATTCACGCGAACGCACCGTACCTGCTGATGCTGATGGGGCTGATTGGAACGAGCATCGCGCCATGGCAATTTTTTTATTTGCAGGCGGGATACGTGGAGAAGCGCGTGGGGCCGCGGCAATACAAGCAGGCGCGCGCGGATGTGCTGGTGGGCAGCATCAGTTGCATGGTGATCGTCTTTTTCATCATTGTGTGCACGGCGGCGACGCTGTATGTGTCGGGGCACACGCAAATCAACGATGCGGCGGACGCGGCGCGCGCACTGGTTCCCCTGGCGGGAAAATTCGCGGCGTATCTATTCGCGTTTGGGCTGCTGAACGCGTCGCTGTTCGCGGCGTCGATTTTGCCGCTTTCGACGGCGCACGTGATTTGCGAGGGGTTGGGGTTCGAGGCGGGGATCGATCACAAGTTCCGCGAAGCGCGAATTTTTTACGGGCTGTACACAGGGCTGATCGCAGCCGGCGCGGGAATCATTCTGATTCCCAAGGCGCCGCTGCTGAAAATTCTGATTTTGTCGCAGGTGGGCAACGGGATATGGCTGCCAATCGTGCTGATTTTCGTGCTGTTGCTTGTGAACCGGCGAAGCCTGATGGGTGAGTACGTGAATGGCAGGATATTTAATGTGGTTGCGTGGGTGATCAGCATCGCGATGATTATTCTGACGCTGGCGCTGGTCTACGTGTCGATTTTCAACCCCAAGGCCGCGGGATTAGGATGATGATTCCGGGAAAATGCCCTGTGTTCAGGCACGCGGTTGCTTCCGCGCGCGCGGCTGTGCTACGTTTTCGGCCGGCGATTTTTTTCGAGCGACGATCCTCGAGTGACACCTAGTGACAGCGACTGAACTGCTGAAGTCCACGAACCGCGCCGAAGCGGCGCTTCTGGAACAAATCGATCTGAAACAGCTGCCCAAGCATGTCGCCGTGATTATGGACGGCAACGGACGCTGGGCGGAGCGGCGGCACTTGCCGCGCCTGGCGGGGCACCGGGCGGGGGTGAAAATCGCGCGGGAGGTGATTGAAACGTGCGCGCGGCTGAAAGTGCCGGCGCTGACGCTCTACGCATTCTCGCTGGAAAATTGGCGGCGGCCGAAGGCGGAAATCGATTTTCTGATGCGTCTGCTGCGGGAATACCTGAAGAAAGAGCTGCCGTCGATTCACCGGAACAACATCCGTCTGCTGGTGATAGGGCGCGCGGCGCAATTGCCGGAGGCCGTGCAAAGGGATATTGAGATGGGCATGCGGCTGACGGCGCAGAATACGGGAATGAAGCTGATTGTGGCGCTGAATTACGGCGGGCGCGCCGAACTGGTGGATGCGTTCAATGCCATTCTCGACCGCGTGCGGCTGAATGGACTGGCGGCGTTTCGCGCGGATGAACAGACCATCTCGGATCATTTGTACACGGCAGGCTTGCCGGACCCGGATTTGCTGATCCGCACCAGCGGCGAAATGCGCGTGAGCAATTTTCTGCTGTGGCAGATTGCCTACGCGGAGCTGTACATCACGGACGCGCTGTGGCCGGATTTTTCTCGCGAGAAATTGCTCGAAGCATTTCTCAACTTTCAGCAGAGGGACCGGCGCTACGGCGGGCTGAGCGCCCATCACGAGACGGGCAACGGTGCGCGTTAACTGAATGTGGAAGCGCATTGCAACGGCGGCGGTGCTGATCCCGATTGTCGTAATCCTCGTGTATTGGGGACCGCCATGGCTGGTGGCGCTGCTGGCGGGCGTGGTGGGGCTGCTGGCGATGATCGAATTTTTCAAGCTGGCGGCGCAGATGGGAATGCGAGCCTTTCGCGCGTGGACCATGGTTTGCGCCGCGGGATTGTTTTGCGTGCAATGGCTTTTAGGAGCAACAGATGTGCACTGGCTGGGAACGAACATTGAAGTGATCCGGGGTTTGCCGGGTGCGTATGCGTCGTGTGAAGTCGTGCTGCTTGCATTTGTGTTCGGGTGCGCGCTGATTGGAATCGCCAGCCGCGCGCCGCTCGGGGACGTGCTGCCGGGGATTGCGGCCAGCGCGGCGGCGCTGACTTTTGTGGCGTGGCCGTTCAGCTACGTGGCGCGGATGGACGCGCGCCCACGGTATGGCCCGGTATTGGTGCTTTTTGCACTGGCGATCGTCTGGGCCGGCGACACGACGGCGTACTTCGTGGGAAAATCGATCGGACGCGTGAAAATGGCGCCCGCGCTTTCGCCGAAGAAGACTTGGGAAGGCGCGGCGGGCAATATGCTGGGGTCGCTGATTGTTGGATACTGCTTCGCGCGCTGGCAGGGTGGGGATTTGACTCCGTGGCTGGTGACAGCGGCGCTCGCGAATGTCGCGGGGCAGGCCGGCGATCTGATAGAATCAGCATATAAGCGCGGCGCTGGCGTGAAAGACTCTGGCGCGCTGCTTCCGGGACACGGAGGAATGTTGGACCGCATTGACAGCCTGATTTTAGCCGTTCCCGTTGTCTGGCTGGCCGCAGGATGGCTGCTGCAGGGCCGGCCGTGATACGCCTCGCCTAGTGAAACGCATCTCTATTCTCGGATCAACCGGCTCGATCGGACGGCAGTGTCTGAAGGTCGTGGATTCACTTCCCGGAAAATTTGAGGTGGTGGCGATAGCCGCGGGCGGCAACGTGGAGCTTGCCGCCGAACAAGCGGCCAAGTACCGGCCCAAGGTGGTTTCCGTCGCAACCTGCGGGGGTGCGAAGGAGCTTCGCGAGCGGCTGGCAGCGATGAAGTTGGAGCCGATGCCGGAGATACTTTGCGGCGCGGAAGGAATGGAACGCGTTGCCACGCATCCAGACGCGGACACGCTTCTTTCGGCGGCTGTGGGCGTCGTTGGATTGCCGGCGACATATAAGGCCGTTCAGCACGGAAAGAACCTGGCGCTGGCGAACAAGGAAGTGCTTGTAGCGGCGGGGGAATTGGTGATGGCGGCGGCGGAAAAGCAGGGCAAAGCCGTACTGCCCGTGGACAGCGAACATAACGCGATCCACCAGTGCCTACGCGCGGGCGAACGGCGCGAAGTGAAAAAACTGGTGTTGACCGCGTCGGGGGGACCATTCCGGGAGACGCCGGCTTCCGCGCTCGAACATGTGACGCCGGAGCAAGCTTTAGCGCATCCCAATTGGAAGATGGGGAAGAGAATCACGACCGACTCGGCGACGCTAATGAACAAGGGCTTCGAGGTGATCGAGGCGCGATGGCTGTTCGGCGTGCGGCCGGAGCAGATCGAGGTGGTGATTCACCCGCAGTCGACAATTCATTCGATGGTGGAATTTGTGGATGGTTCAATTCTGGCACAGCTTGGCCCAACCGACATGCGCATGCCGATTCAATATGCGCTAACCTATCCGGAGCGGGTCGCATCGAATGGAGTGGTGCTCGATTGGAGCCGTTTGCAGAAGCTGGATTTTGAGCCGGTGCCGATTCAAAAATTCCCGTGTTTGAGGCTGGCGCGCGAAGCCATGGAGCAAGGAGGCGCGCTGCCGTGCGCGCTGAATGCCGCGGACGAGGAGAGCGTGGCGGCGTTTTTGGAAGACCGGCTGGGATTCACGGGTATTGCGAAAGTCATCGAGCGCGTGCTGGAGCGGATGCCGCGCGTGGCGCTGCACTCGATGGATGATGTGCTCGATGCGGACAAGGAAGCGCGCCGGATAGCGCGGGAAGAAATCGCGAAAAGGAAGAATTAACCTTGATGTCGCACACATGGGTCGGAATCGTCGCGGCGATCGTTGGACTGGGAATCATGGTGTTCGTCCATGAGTGGGGCCACTTCGTCGCGGCTCGGCTGTGCGGCGTGCGCGTCGACGTGTTCTCGCTCGGGTACGGGAACCGGATCTTTGGCTGGAGACGCGGGAATACGGACTATCGCGTCAGCGTGTTTCCGCTGGGCGGCTACGTGAAGATGGCGGGGGATAACCCTGCCGAAGAGCGCACCGGGGACCCCGACGAATTTCTCGCGAAGTCGCGATGGCGGCGCCTGTTCATTATCGTCGCCGGGCCGTTCATGAATTTTGTGCTGGCATTTGCGCTGCTGTGGGGACTCTACATGGTGGGCGTGCCGGTGCCGCGCTATACGGCCCAGCCGGTTCAAGTGGCGGGCGTGATTCCCAAGTCGCCGGCGGAAAAAGCGGGAATAGAGGCCGGAGACAAAATCGTTGCCATTGATGGCACGAAAGTTTCGAACTGGGACCAGGCGCTTTCGGTTCCGTCGATCGTGCCGGGGCGGCAGATTTCGGTGGACGTCGAGCGCGGGGCAACGACGATTCCCGTGACGATGACCGTACCGAAGAATTTGACGGACGGTTTTGATCTATTGGGATGCCCGAAACAACGCGTACAGGTAGATACGGTTACGCCGGGCGAGCCGGCCGCGAAGGCAGGAGTGAAGCCCGGAGATCAACTGATTTCGGCCAACGGGCAGACGCTCGTCAATCGCGACGTGCTGATCGCGATTGTCAAGCAATCCGACGGCAAGCCTTTGAATTTGGGTGTCCGCCGCGACGGCAAGGAATTCGCGGTTACGATGAAGCCGATCTTTGGCGACCCGGGTAACGGCCTGGGCAAACGATGGATGGTTGGCTTTTCGTTTAGTCCCGGCGAGACGGTGCGCGAGTCGTATTCATTCCTGGCGGCGGCCGGACAGTCGTGGACGAAGAACGTGACGATTGCGAAGGAAATTCTATCGGTCGTCGGAGGGTTGTTCTCGGGACGCGTGTCGATCAAGGACCTGGCTGGGCCGGTGGGAATCGTGAGGGTCTCGGTGCAGGCGGCGAAGATGGGCTTCGCGGAATACATCATTTTCATGGCGTTTCTGAGCGTCAATCTGGGAATTTTGAATTTGCTCCCGATCCCGATCCTTGATGGCGGACACGTGTTGATGCTGGCGATTGAAGGTTCGCTGCGGCGCGACCTGAGTATCGCCGTGAAAGAGCGGTTCGTGACGGTGGGGCTGGTCTTCCTGCTCGCCGTCTTCGGCTTTGTCATGTATTTTGACGTAATGAGGCTTTTCCCTCACCATTAAGATGGCTCCCACCGACGCACGCCGCGTCTCCACCGGCGAACGAATCAACGTCCAGGACAAGCCCGGGCAGTTGCAGAAGAAGCTCGCTGAACGCTCGATTCGACTGACGCGCCAGCGGCGCGTGGTGCTGCAAGTGATGGATACGGCGCCGCGCCACATGGATGCCGGTGAAATTTTGGCGCGGGCGCAAAAAATCGACCCGCGAATCACACGCGTCACGGTGTACCGGACGCTGGACCTGTTGAAGCATCAGGGGCTGATCGACGAACTGGATTTGCTGCATTTGCGCGGGCATCGGCACTACTATGAAAGCCACGGCCCGCGCGATCACATTCACGTTGCGTGCCTGCGCTGCGGCAAAGTGCGCGAATTCGAAAGCGAACTTTACGACCAGCTCAAGCAGCAGATCGAGCAGGATTGCGGGATGAATATCACCGTGTCACGCACCGAAGTCGGCGGCTACTGCAGGAACTGCCAGGACCGTGGCCCCAATCGCTGACTCACTCGTAGGACGCGATCTGGGCGAGCAAGGAACTGCCATTGCGCAGAAAGGCCAGTTCGCAAACCCACAAGTTGCCGTATTTCGGGCTACGGTTGAGATCGGTGATGTCGAAAAGGTGGTAGCCGAAGGCAGCCATTCGGTGAGTCACTTCGAGCAACTTGTTTTCGTGTCCCCCGTAGACGACAGCTTCCACCAAGAAAATTTCCGTCTTGCCAAACAGGCCGGAAGCGCCGGCCAGAACTTTCAAGTCGAATCCTTCCGCGTCGATTTTGACCATTTCCGGCATAGGCGTGCCGGGGACAGCTATAATTTCGTTTAGCGTTGTTATATCCACCATGATTTGACTCGGCTGTTTGCCGGACACTGCGTCCTGCTCAAGGACAAAAGTGCTGCTGTCGTCGCGATAGGATATGGCGAAGGGAAGACGGCCGGGCGTGTCCGCAACACCGGCATTGAGCCAGCGGATGTTGCAGCCTTGTTTGATCAGGTCCGCGACGTGTGTTTTCAAGTAATCTTGCGGCTCAACAAGTGTATAGAGAGCATCCGGAAAATAGTGTATGGCCGTACGGGTCCAGACGCCTCGATTTGCGCCGACGTCAACGATGTGGCGAGGCGCGAAGCCGAGGCGCTTGAGGCAACGGAAAAACGGTTCGAGACCATAGACTAGAAAATCTTCGTGAGTCAGGCGGTACCCGAATCGCTTCAGTGTCGAGTGGACGAGGCGTTTGGCGATCTTCATGCGGGGCGCCGCTAGAACTCCGGCCGGCGGAGGCATTGTAGCGCAGATTTTTTATTTTGACTTCTCGCCAGTGGCCGTTGACGGCTCGCCGGTTCGGCGGGGATGTTGCGACCCGCTTTTGAGCATTAGAACGCGGGCGGAGTCGAGGCGGGCGAAGAAAGATCGGGCGCGGGCGAGATCGAGCTGAATTTGCGCGCGCAAGGCGTCGGCACCGGAAAACTTCTCCTCACCGCGGAGGCGATGCCAGAAGCAAACTTCCATCGGGCCAGACGTAATCTCCTCTGAAAAATTGAAAAGATGGCTTTCGATGGTGAGGTGCGTCCCGTCGAATGTGGGACGCACGCCAACATTGGTGGCGGAGCGGAAGGCGCGGCCATCGAGCAGCGTTTCGGTGGCGTAAACGCCGCGCGCGGGCAGCAACTCTTGTTTCGTCGCCAGATTGAGCGTTGGGAAAACGAAGCGGCGGCCCGTGCCCGTGCCGGAACATATTTCCCCAGCCAGCGAAACAGGACGGCCGAGAAAACGCGCGGCCTTTTCCACTTCGCCGGCAGCGATTGCGCCACGAACGGCGGTGCTGGAAACGACCGTTCCGCGAATGATGACTGGCGGAATGCATTCGACTTCGAAACCGAGATCGCGGCCGAGCGCCGCGAGCAATTGCGCATCGCCTGACTGGCGATGCCCGAAACGGAAATTCTCGCCGACGAGCACTGCGGAGGCGTGAAGGCTGTCGACGAGTATCTGGCGGACAAATTGTTCGGGAGCCAGCGCGGCCATCGCGAGATCGAAATGGAGGACGAGGATAGCGTCAAGGCCCAGACCTTCGATACGCGCGAGGCGTTGTTCGAGCGTTTCGATTTGAGCGGGCGCGAGTGTGGGGCGCAGAACGCTTACCGGATGCGGCGAAAACGTAATCGCCGCGGCGAGAATGTTCGCGCGGCGCGCACGTTCGACAACGCCTCGGAGAATTTTCTGGTGGCCTAAATGAACGCCATCGAAATTGCCGATGGATAGAGCGGCGCGCGACTTCGATCCGAAGCGCGTGGCCCATTCTTCCGGGGAATGAACGGCCGCGAGAGGCATCAGAGTCGCACCTCGAAGGTCAGGCCATCGTAGGCGAGGCGGACGTTTTCAGGGAGCTTCGCGTTCGTGGCTTCGTGACCGAGGTCGTGACAAATATGAGTGAACCATGCGTGGCGCGGAGCGAGTTCGCGGACGAGGGCGAGCGACTGGTCGACCGTTGAATGCATGGGATGAGGAGTGTAGCGCAGCGCGTCGAGGATCAGATGGTCGAGGCCGCGCAGCAGATTTTTGGAGGCTTCGGGAACGGCACTGAAATCGGTGAGATACGCAATCGAGCCGATGCGAAAGCCATACACGGTGAGCGGACCATGCTGCGCGGAAATGGGAATTATCTTGGCGCCGAAAAGGTCGAACGCGCCGTCGATGGCGTGAAGCTCGACCTGTGGAATGGAGCTCTCGGAAGTTTGCGGCTCGAAAATGTAGGCGAACGTGCGGCGGAGGATAGCCAGGGTTTCCGGCGAGGCGAAAATCGGAATGGTGAAATTCTGTTTGATGTTGAACGGGCGAATGTCGTCCAAGCCAAGAATGTGGTCCGCGTGCGCGTGCGTGTAGAGGATGGCGTCAAGATGCTCGAGATGGTAGCGCAAGGCCTGAGAGCGAAAGTCCGGCGTCGTGTCGATGAGGACGTTTCGGTCGTTGTTCCGGTCATTGTAAGAAAGGAGCACGGACGGGCGGCTACGGCGGTCGTGGGGATCAGTCGAGCGGCAAACGTCGCAGTGGCAGGCGAGCGTCGGCACGCCCATCGATGTGCCGGAGCCAAGAACGGTAAGACGGAGCCTACCGGGAGGCAAGGATTCCAGAGTGTCGCCGGAGGGCATCGAGCTAGCGCGCGCCCTTGGCCCCTTCGCGCATCGCCTTCGCGGCGGCTTTGGAAACTTCCAGGTAGGACAGTTTTAGGCTGCCGAGAACTTCGGAGAGCAGGCTGTTTTCTTCGGGGGCAAGGTTGCCGCGAGTTTTTTCGCGCAACATGTCGAGCATGTCGATCATTTCGTGCGCACCCTCGAGGTCGAGATAGGATTGCCCTGTGGCGGGGTCGGGAATTGCGCCCATCAGCGCGGCGGCATTCCGCGCGAGCAGGTCGATGAGCAACTGAAAATTCTTGTCCGCTTGAATGGGTGGCTTCGATTCTTCAGCGGCCAATTCCGGCGCTGGCGGCGCAGGAGAAGCGGCGGCGGTTTTCTCAGGCTGCGGCTGAGACTTGGGAGGTTTGGCCTGTTCGCGGCGCTGCTCTTCGGCCGCTTCGGGGCGCAACTCGCCTTCGGCGGTGAACAGGCGGCGGTCCACGACGCGGAAAGATTCGTCGCGCTTCTCGTCGTGTTTCGGGTCAGCCAAGGGAAACTCCTTTAGGGTTTTGCCGCGCTGGGGCGATGCACAACCTGTTCAGTCTATCATTAGTGCTTGCGTGCATGATAGGCCATGAGCAAATTGCATCTTGTAAGCGGATGCGCGGGTGCCGTAGAGTATCGAGTTGCTCGGAGAGAAAAGGAATTTCCTGTGGCGTTCCGTCCAAGACATTTGAGAAAAACAAGAGGCCGGGCCAAAGGCGGCCCGCAAAAGCGGCGGAAGCGGCGCGCGGATGCTGGACGTGTGTTCGAGGGCCTCGTGGCGCTGCAGAAGCGGCTGCGCGCTCCGAACGGATGTCCGTGGGACCGCGAGCAGACGCACGAGAGCTTGCGGCCGTTTTTGGTCGAGGAAGCGTATGAGGTCCTCGATGCGATGGAGAAAGGCGACGCGGAGAAATTCGCGGGGGAGCTCGGCGATTTGCTGCTCCAAATCGTGTTCCATGCAGAACTGGCGCGCGAGGCTGGGCGGTTTGATATTGGCGATGTGATTCGCGCCGTGCACACGAAGATGGTGCGGCGGCATCCGCACGTGTTTGGAAAGGTGAAGGCGCGGACGTCGGCGCAGGTGCTCAAGAATTGGGAGCAAATCAAGGCGGAAGAGCGCGCCGCCGAATCTCAAGGCGGAGGCGAAAAGCTCAAGCAAGATTCCGCGCTGGCAGGAGTACCGCGCGGACTTCCAGCGTTACTTGAAGCCTATCAGTTGACGCGGCGAGCGTCGAATATCGGATTTGATTGGGAGCACATGGACGGCGTGCTGGAAAAATTAAACGAGGAAATTGGAGAGTTGCGCGAGGAGTTGCGGTTGCGAGGGACCGAGAAGCAGAAAGCTCAAGCGAAAGTAGACGAGGAATTGGGGGATTTGCTGTTCGCTGCGGTGAATGTGGTGCGATTCGCGGGGGCGGACGCGGAACTTGCCCTGAAGCGGGCGAACCAGAAATTTGTGAAGCGATTTCAATGGATGGAGCGCAGGGCGCAAGGGCAGCGCCGCAGGCTTGCCGAGACGCCGCGCGAGGAAATGGAAGAACTATGGAACCAGGCCAAAGCCAGCGCTTAGGCGATGCCCCGATTACAGTGCGGCATTGCGCGACGCTTGAGGAATACAAGGAGTGCGTCCGGCTGCAATTGATTACGTGGGGCGAGGACCTGGTGACTCCTTCGGGGTTGTTCGTGGTGGCGCGAGAAACGGGCGGACAAACCCTTGGAGCGTTCGCCGGAGATAAGTTGGTCGGATTCACGCTGGGATTAGCCGGAATTCATGCCGGAAAGCCGATCATTCATTCACACATGACGGCGGTGCTCTCCAATTTTCGCGATCGCGGTATTGGACGGATGCTGAAGCTGGCGCAGAGGAATGACGCGCTGGCGCGGGGGATTCACCTGGTAGAGTGGACGTTTGATCCGCTGGAATTGAAGAACGCGCATTTCAATATCAACCGGCTGGGCGCGGTGGTGAAGCGGTACATCCCGAATTGCTATGGGATCACGGAAAGCCCGTTGCACGCGGGGTTGCCGACGGATCGGCTGATGGCCGAATGGTATTTGGATTCGCCGCGCGTGAACGGAATTCTTAGTGGGCAAGCGCCGCAAGCAGGGCGCGGCGCGGAAAAGATTTCGATTCCGGCGGGCATCAGCGAGGGCAAGCAGGCAGATCCTGCGGCGGGAGCGCGAGTGCAGTCTGAGATGCGCGAGCAGTTTCTCGAAAAGATGGCGAAGGGGTTCATTGTAACGGGCCTGGAAATCGGGCCGAAGGAAGCAAGCTACATACTCGAAAAGGCCGAAAGCGTGGCGGCGCAGCTCGCTACAAAATAACCCGCTGCTGCGAGGGTGAGACGCGACGCAGGGCGGAGACCTGATTCTCCAGCGTTTGTTGAGGAACTAAATTTCGCGGCCTCCGGGGTTAAAAGATCCGGCGGACAGTGTCGCTTGCGGCGCCGATGAATCCCGGTCCTGTTATAGCAACCAGGCGAAGAGAATTGAGGTAAAGGGATGCGCATACAGAAAGTGATTTTGCGGGAAATTCGCATGCCGATGGTGATGCGATTCGAGACGAGCTTCGGCGCCACGACGGAAAGGCGCATATTGCTTGTGGAAGTGGAGGCGGATGGCGTCAGCGGGTGGGGAGAATGCGTCGCGGGCGAGCAGCCGTACTATTCGCCGGAAACGATCGAGACCGCCTGGCATGTGTTGCGCGATTTCCTGTGGCCGGAGATTCGGGGCAGGGAATTCGAGGCGGCGCGCGATGTTTGGGGGATGCTCGGCCATACGCGCGGACACAACATGGCCAAAGGCGGATTGGAGTCCGCGATTTGGGACGCGGAGGCGAAACAAAAGGGCCAGCCACTGTGGAAGCTGCTCGGAGGAGTGCGCGAGGAAATTTCGTGCGGCGTGTCGATCGGGATTCAGCCCAGCGTGGAAGAATTGATTGCCAACGTCGAGAAAGAGCTCGCGGCGGGATATCAGCGGATCAAAATCAAGGTGAAGCCGGGGCTTGAACTGAAGCCGGTGGAGGCGCTGCGGAAGCGCTGGCCGCGCATACGTTTAATGGTGGACGCGAATTCGGCGTATCGGCTGGAGGATGCTCCGCTCTTGAAGCAACTGGATCCATTTGGCTTGATGATGATCGAGCAGCCGCTGGGGTGGGACGATATTTACAGCCACGCGAAATTGCAGAAGCAGCTTGAGACTCCTATCTGCTTGGACGAATGCATACACGATTACGCTCACGCTGTGGCCGCGATTGAAATGGGCGCGTGCCGGATTATCAATATGAAGTTGGGGCGCGTGGGAGGGCACACGCCCGCGCGGCGGATTCACGACTTGTGCCAAAAGAGCGGGATTCCCGTGTGGTGCGGAGGGATGCTGGAATCGGGAATCGGTAGGGCGCAGAATATCGCGCTTTCGACGCTGGAAAATTTTGTTTTGCCCGGAGACGTATCGGCGAGCAAACGGTATTGGAGCGAAGACATCATTGAGCCCGAAGTCATAGTGACGCCGCAGGGCACGATTAAGGTTCCGTCAGGGGCAGGGATCGGGTACCGGCCAAAACTCGAGCGCATCGAAAAGCTGACAGTGCGCCGCGATGTGCTGGTCTAATCGGTGGAGCGCGCGCGGCATCCTGTGCTGCTGTATTCGCTGATCCTATTGATGGTGCTGGGGTGGTCGTTTAACTTCGTGATCGCCAAGATCACGCTGCGGCACTTCGATCCCTACACGCTGACATCATTCCGCATTATTTTGTCCGGCCTTTTCATGCTGCCCATTTATTTTGCAATGCCGCAACGGGCGCGTTCCCATCGCAGGGACCTCTGGAATTTTGTGGTGCTGGGGTTTTTTGGCGTGGTCATCAACCGGGGATTTTTTATCGTGGGGCTGGATTACACGACGGCGGCGCGGTCGGCGCTGATCGTGGCGACTGGGCCGATATTTGTGCTGCTGCTGGCGCGGGCGCACAATCTCGAACGAATCACACGGGGGAAAATTATAGGGATGGTGCTGTGCATGGCGGGCGTTGTAGTGCTCGTTGGCGGAGACGCGATGCATTTCCACGGCGGAACGGGTGCCGGGGACTTGATTGCAATTGGCAGCACGGTGGGATTCGCGATATACACGGTGCTGGCGAAGAAAGTGGCGCGGCAGTACGACACGATTTCGATGAACACGTTCTGCAACATGGCCGGGGCAATCATGCTACTGCCCCTCGGCGTACAGGAAGCAGCGCGGCTGCATTGGAAGGACGTGGGATGGATTGGCTGGGCGGGTCTGGCATACACAGTGTTAGTGTCGTCCGTGTTTGCGTATCTGATTTTCTTTTGGGCGCTGCGGCACATGACGGCTTCGAGACTTGCGGTGTTCACGTACCTCGAGGCGCCGCTGGCGATGCTGCTCGCGGTGATTTTTCTGGGCGAGAAACTGACAAGCACGCTGCTTGCGGGAGCTGGCCTCATCCTGGCGGGTGTTTACCTGACGGAGATCGGGCCGGGGAGCGAGGACGTTCCCGCGGAAACGGCGGGGGTATAATTGAATTGATGATCCTTGGCATTCGTTGACATGATTTAATACCACATGGCAGGTTTCGACATAGTTAAAGAAAGGCTTTAAGGATGGGCTTGGGAGATACAAAGCGAATCGCGGTGATTCCAGGGGACGGAATTGGCAAGGAAGTGACACCGGCGGCGGTGAAAGTTCTGCAGGTTGTCTGCGCGGCGGGTGGGAAGAAACTCGCGTTCACGAGCTTTGACTGGGGCGCGGACCGGTTTCTGCGCGACGGGACGTCCTTGCCAGCCGATGCGCCGGAGATGTTTCACCGCGACTTCGACGCGATTCTTTTTGGGGCGCTGGGCGATCCGCGCGTGCCGTCGAACCAGCACGCCGCTGACATTTTGCTGGGGCTGCGGTTTAAGCTCGACCTCTACGTCAATGCGCGGCCGTGCGTGCTGTTCGACAAACGTCTGACGCCGTTGCGCGACCGCGAAGAAAAAGACATCAACTTCATTGTATTTCGCGAAAACACGGAAGGCGCGTATGCCGGCGTGGGCGGAAACTTCAAACTTGGCACGCCGGATGAGGTCGCCGTGCAGGAAGACGTGAATACACGCAAGGGAGTCGAGCGAATCATTCGCTATGCTTTCGAATATGCGCGCCGGAAAAAACTGAAACGCGTCTGCATGAGCGACAAATCGAACGCGATGACATTTGGCCACGGCTTGTGGCAGCGCGTGTGGGCAGAAGTGCGGAAAGAATACGGGGAAATCGAAGCGCGGCACCTCTATGTGGACACGCTGATGATGGAGATGGTACGCGACCCATCGCAATTCGAGGTGATTGTGACGTGCAACTTATTCGGAGACATCGCGAGCGATCTGGGCGCGCAACTTTCGGGCGGCCTGGGACTGGCGCCGTCGGGAAACATTCATCCGGGGAAGGTGTCGCTCTTCGAGCCTGTGCATGGATCGGCTCCGAATATCGCGGGGAAAAATATGGCGAATCCGTTCGGCTCTGTGCTGGCGGCCGCGATGATGCTCGAATATCTTGGGTGGGCCGCCGAGGCACAGGCGATGAACGCCGCAGTGCGGAGCGCGACACGCGAAGGAAAGACCACTCCGGATCTAGGCGGGCGATTGGGCACAACAGAATCGAGCGACTGGCTGGCTGAGCGGATTTCGAAACACGGCGTGGCCGGCGCAGGCGCTTAGCAATAACCGCAATCAGGCCGTCGGCGTCGCATACCGCTGAAGAACTGCACGGCGAGCCGCGATTCGATCATGAGCGCGCGTCAGTTTTCAACCTCAAGTAAGTGTTTAATTTTACTGTAGCCGTCCCCGACATTGTTTGGGTTCGCGTGCGCTGGCCGGGTAGAGGAATTCAGCCAGCATATTAGTATGTGTGTCGCGTGAGATTCTGAAAACGCCGCCAAGAAGAAAATGTAATTCGACGTTTGAAATAAATTCGAATAAACAAAGCATCGCAGTAGTCGCGCCATTGATTTGCGAAGCGCGTTTCAGGAGATCAACAGTTACTTTATGTAAGCGCAGGGAATGGAAGAGCGAAGGTCGCTGTCAGATCCGCCGCGAAGAAAAATTGCAAGACGCGAGGATTTTCGCGGGGATTGATTGCGCACTGCGCGACGCTGTGGTAAAAAGTTTAGTTTCGCAACGCGCGGATGAAGCGTGCCGAGGCGCGCGGAAAAGTCGGCGCGCCGACACGCCGATGCCACTTCACGAATCCGAAGCGATCATTTTGCAAAGTTATCCGCTCGGCGAAGCGGACCGGCTAGTCAGTTTTTTGAGCCGGTCGATGGGCCGGGTTCGCGGCGTGGCGGCGGGCGCGCGCAGGCCGAAGAGCCGGTTCGGCTCGACGCTCGAACGCATGTCGTATGTGCGCATTTGGTTTTACGAGCGTGAAACTCGTGAGCTGGTGCGCATCAATCAGTGCGAGCTGATCGAGTCGTTTTTGGATGTGTTCAAGGATTACGCAGCGGGGGTCGTCTTGACATTGTTTGCGGAAATTACCGAAGCGGTGCTGCCGGATCGCGAGGCGAGCGATCCGTCCTTTCGACTGTTGCTGCTCTCCGCGCAAAAGATCAAGGAGAGCAGGGAAGTCGATTTGCCGCTGGCGTATTTTGCGGTGTGGACCGTTCGGCTCGGCGGCTGGCTCGGTTCGCTCGAGAGCTGCGCGCGCTGCGGAAAAAAAATGGCGGGCGACGCGGCATACGCGAGTCCCTTGGTGCCGGGCATTTTTTGCGCGGATTGTCGGGGACTGGGAATGAAGCCGCTTTCTGGAACGGCCTTGGGCGCAGGCCGCAAAATACTGGGCGATCGCCTGGACAAAATCGGCGCCGCGGGACTGACGAAGCCAGCGTTGCGCGAACTCTCGCGCTACGCCTTGGATCTAATTGAGCATCAGATCGAACGCAAACTCATCTCACGGGAGATGCTGGAGACAGCTCTTTGATGGTAAAGACGGGGAAGATGGCAAAGCGCAAACGGGAGAATCGCGAGACGGGCGTCAAGCTGGCGGGGCCGACGTTCCAACAATTGGTTCTCGACTTGGAAACGTATTGGTCCAAGCGCGGATGCGTGATCCAGCAGCCGTACGATGTGGAAGTTGGCGCGGGCACGATGCATCCGGAAACATTTTTTCGCGTGCTAGGGCCGCAACCGTATCGCGTCGCATATATCCAGCCGAGCCGGCGTCCAGCGGATGGAAGGTACGGTGAAAATCCCAACCGTCTGTACAAGCACACGCAGCTTCAAGTAATACTTAAGCCTCCGCCGGTGGACGTTCAGAACATTTATTTGGATAGTCTGCGCGCGATTGGAATTGATCTGCGGCATCACGACGTTCGTTTCGAGGAAGACAATTGGGAATCGCCCACGCTGGGAGCGTGGGGGGTTGGCTGGCAGGTTTTGCTCGACGGACTCGAGATCACGCAGTTTACATACTTCCAGCAGTGCGGGGGATTGGACCTTGATCCGGTATCGTGCGAATTGACCTATGGATTGGAACGAATTGCCGCGTTCCTTCAGGGCGTGGATAGCGTATTCCAGTTGCGCTGGTCCGATGATGTCAACTACGGCGATATACGCCTTGCGGAAGAGCAGCAGTTTTCCGCGTACAGCTTTGAATGGGCGGACGCGGTGCGCACGCGCGAGCTGTTTGATTTGTGCGAAAGAGAGGCCAAGGCAATTCTGTCCAATGCATCCAACGCTGGCGCGCGGCGCGAGGGCGGCGCGAAGAAGGGAAGCGCGCCGATTTTGGCGGCGTATGACTTCTGTTTGAAGTGCTCGCATTTTTTCAACGTGTTGGACGCGCGCGGTGCGATCTCGACCACGGAACGCGCGGCGCTGATTGGCCGGGTGCGCGCGCTGTGTTGCCGCGTCGCATCGGAATATTGCGCGGTGAATGGATGGAATGAGATGGCACAGCCAAGTGGCGCAGCTCCGCAGACCGCGAATGCGCAGGAGCGGCAATGAAGGGATGCGGCGATTTTCTTTTCGAGATCGGGTGCGAAGAAATTCCTGCAGGGCTGATTCCGAAAGCATGCGTGGAACTTCAACAAATACTTGAGAAGCATTTTTCCGCCAACGGGATTCTCGTCGGCTCGATTCGCACTTACGGAGCGCCACGCCGGTTGACGGCCATGGCGGATGCGGTATTGCTGCGGCAGGCGGATCAAGAAAAGGAAATTCTCGGCCCGCCGAAATCGGTGGCGTTTGACAATGTCGGCCAGCCGACACGCGCCGCGGAAAGTTTTTCGGAGAAGCAGGGTCTGCCGATTGCGAAGCTGCACATCGCGATGACTCCGCGGGGCGAGTATCTGGCCGCGAAGCAAATTATCCATGGGCGCCGCGCAAACGAAATTTTGGCTGAAATTTTGCCGCGTGCGATGCGCGAACTTGCGTTTCCGCGATCGATGTATTGGACGGGAAAAAAAGGCGCGAGGTTCACGCGGCCGGTACGATGGATCGTTGCGATGCTCGCCGGACAGGTTATTAAAGTGGAATATGAAGGTGTTACGGCGGGGAATCTTACCGAGGGGCATCGCTTCCTGGGCCGATCGAGGATCCGCGTGGCCGGGCCGAAGGATTATGTCACGCGGCTGCGACGAAACTTTGTGATCGTCGAGCCGGTCGAACGGCGGAAGAAAATCGAGCGGGAAATTCGGGCGCTGACCGCAAGGAAAAAACGGCACACGCACAAGGATGAAGGGCTTCTCGACCTGGTCGTCTACTTGAATGAGTACCCCTCCGTGATTGAGGGGGAGTTTGATCCCGCCTATCTGGATATGCCGTCCGAGATACTGATCACCGTGATGCGCGATCATCAAAAATACTTCGCGGTGGAGGATCGCAGCGGGGATCTCGAGCCGCGGTTCCTCGCGGTCATCAACCTCGATCACGATCGCGCGGGGCTGGTGCGGGCCGGGCACGAGCGAGTGTTGCGCGCGCGGCTTGCGGACGCGCAGTTTTTTTGGGAATCGGATCAGAAGCGGCGGCTGGGAGACTATTTGGAGAAGCTCGCCCACGTCACATACGAATCGCGCCTGGGGAGTTATCGCGACAAGACCGAGCGCGTGAAAGACCTGGCGCGCTGGATTGCCGGCCAGTGGTTTGACTCCGGAATCCGGGGCGCGGATGTAGGCGCAGCGGATCGAGCGGCGGAACTGGCGAAATGCGATCTGGCCACAGACATGGTGCGTGAGTTTACCGAACTGCAGGGAATTGTGGGCGGGCTCTATGCGCGCGCGCAGGGAGAAGAGGAAGAAGTCGCATGGGCGATCTATGACCACTACAGGCCGGTTGGCGTCGAGGACGCGATTCCGCGGAATTTGACGGGCTGCGCGGTTTCGCTTGCCGATAAATTCGATTCGCTTGTCGCATGCTTCGCGGTCGGGATTATACCGTCAGGTTCAAGTGATGCTTTCGCTTTGCGCCGCGCGGCTTCTGGCGCTGTCCAGATTTTGCTGGAGCGCAGATTAGTGCTGTCTCTTTCCGCCGCGATTTCTGCCAGCGCAAAGGGCCTGGCGGCGCACAAGCCAAAAATCGCAGTTGCGCCAGAGGTCGAGAAAAAAGTTTTAGAGTTTATTGTGGAGCGCGCCAAGTACCTATTACGGGAAAAGCAGGGATTCGCGTACGACGAAGTGAACGCGGCGATGGCCGCGGGGGCGGACGATCTGGTGGACGTGCGGAATCGAATCGTCGCGCTGCAGAGCATACGGCACACGAGGAACTTCGAGCCGCTGGCGATTGCGTTCAAGCGCATACGGAAGATATTGGAAAAGTCCGGCGCGAGCGGAGTGAAGGCCGGGCCAGTGAATGCGGAACTGTTTCGCGAAGACGCGGAACGGCAGCTCCATCGAGATGCGCTGGCGCTTGCGGAACGTGCGAGCGGGCACAAACGGAACGGGCGCTATAAGGAAGCACTCGAAGCGATTTCGGAATTGCGTCCGGCCGTGGATCGTTTTTTTGACGATGTGATGGTGATGGACGAGGATGAAGCGGTGCGTAAAAATCGCCTGGCATTGCTGGGCGGATTGCTGAAGGAATTTTCGACCATCGCCGATTTTTCGGAAATGGTTTCGGAGGAAAAGCAGGAGAACAGTTCTTCAAGTTGCAGTTTAACTTTTTGATTGCAACTGTCGGCGGGCCGACAAGCGAAGAAGCGAAATTCAAAGCAGCCCGGAACATTGATAAGCGCTATTAACGCTGAACATTCTTAGACCTAAATATTAGGCAAAGGCGGAGGACCGGTGAAATACGTTTATTACTTTGGTGCGGGAAAAGCGGAAGGCAACGGACAGATGAAAGAAATTCTCGGCGGGAAAGGCGCGGGGCTCGCGGAAATGACGCGAATCGGTTTGCCCGTGCCCGCCGGTTTTACGATTTCGACCGCAACGTGCGATTACTATTTCAAACACGAGCGGAAATATCCCAAGGAGTTGCGGGCACAGGTGCAGGCGAATCTCGCGCGCCTGGAAAAGACCACGGGAAAGAAGCTAGGCGACGCCAAGGATCCCTTGCTGGTTAGTGTGCGGTCCGGATCGGCGCGGTCGATGCCGGGCATGATGGAGACGATTCTGAATCTCGGCCTAAATTCGCAATCCGTACAAGGCCTGGCGAAAATCACGGGCAACGAGCGCTTTGCTTACGACGCCTTTCGCCGATTCGTTCAGATGTATTCATCGGTGGTGATTGGCCTGCCCAAGGATGAGCTGGAAGAGAGATTGAGAGAGTTAAAGTCTCGCTTTAAGGTTAAAGACGATACGCAGGTTCCGGCGGAAGGCTGGCGGGATTTGGTGGGAGAGTACAAGAAATATTTCCGCGAGAAGACCGGGAAGGATTTCCCCGAGGATCCGCAGGAGCAATTGTGGGGCGCGATCGGCGCGGTGTTCGAGTCATGGATGGGCGAGAAGGCGGTGACGTATCGCCGCGTGGAAAAAATCACGGGGCTGCTGGGTACGGCGGTGAACGTGGTGCAGATGGTCTTCGGGAACCGCGGCCAGAATTCCGGCACCGGCGTCTGCTTCACGCGCGACCCATCGACCGGCGAAAAGACGTTCTTCGGCGATTTCCTGATCGACGCGCAAGGCGAGGACGTGGTGGCCGGAATTCGCACGCCGATGCACTTGAAGGAACTGGCGAAGCTGATGCCGAAAGTTTATAAACAACTGGAACATGTCCGGCAGACGCTCGAACACCATTATCGCGACATGCAGGATCTGGAGTTTACCGTCGAGGACGGCAAGTTGTACATGCTGCAAACGCGAAACGGGAAGCGGTCTCCTGGGGCGACATTCCGCGTGGCGAAGGACATGGTGGATGAGGGCCTGATCTCACGGGAAGAGGCGCTGCAGCGGATTCAGCCGGAAGATGTCGAGCGATTGTTCTATCCCGTGATTGCGCCAACGGCCACGAAGGACGACCTGGCGAAACGCAAAATGGCCACGGGTGTCAATGCCGTGCCGGGGGCGGCGTGCGGAAAGGCAGTTTTCACCGCGCATGAAGCGGAGGAGTGGGCGTCGCGCGGGGAGAAAGTGATTTTGGTGCGGCGGGAGACCAGCCCGGAGGATGTGGGCGGCATGAACGCGGCGCAGGGAATTTTGACCGCGACCGGCGGCAAGACGAGCCATGCCGCGGTGGTGGCTCGGGGATGGGGGAAGTGCTGCGTGGTGGGATGCGAGGCGCTCGATATTGACTACGCAAAAAAGGAAATGCGCGTGGCGGGCCGGCTGATTCGGCAAGGCGACTGGCTGACGATCGACGGCAATGAAGGCATTGTGTATGAAGGCGAAATTCCGTTGGCACGGCCGGAAGCTCCGGAAGCGTATTCCATTGTGCTGGGCTGGGCGGACAAAATCCGGAGGCTCGGCGTGCGAACCAATGCCGATACTCCAGTGGACGCGCGCCGCGCCAGGGAAATGGGCGCGCAGGGCATTGGGCTTTGCCGCACGGAGCATATGTTCTTCAAGGATTTCGAGCAACCGGAACGCAGCAGCGACCGCCAGTTGGCCATCCAGGAAATGATTTTGGCGGATACCAAGGAAGCGCGGCAGCGGGCGCTCGATAAGTTGCTGCCATTCCAGCGGAGGGATTTCATTGGCATTTTCAAAGCCATGGATGGATATCCCGTAACCATCCGGCTGATCGATCCGCCGTTGCACGAATTCGTTCCGCACGAACGGCCAAAACAAGAAGAGCTCGCCAAGAAAATTGGAATACCCGTCGAGGCTGTGGTGCGCCGTGTCGAGCAACTTCATGAATCCAATCCGATGTTGGGACATCGAGGATGCCGCTTGTGCATCACCTATCCGGAAATCCTCGAAATGCAGGTGCGCGCTATCATCGAAGCAGCGATTGAATGTCAAAAGAGCGGAGTTAAAGTGTTTCCTGAGATTATGCATCCGCTTGTGATGGATCGAAAAGAGCTGCAGATTTTGGACGAAGCAACCCGGCGAGTGGCCGGAGAGCTGATTGCGAAACATAAAGTAAAACTTAACTATACCGTCGGGACGATGATTGAGTTGCCGCGTGCGGCATTGCTGGCGAATGAAATCGCGGAGGTGGCGGAATTCTTTTCGTTCGGCACGAACGACCTGACGCAAACGACGATGGGGCTTTCGCGCGACGATGCGGGACGTTTCCTGCCCGAGTACGTGGATGAAAAGAAGGCCGGGATTTTTGCGGCGGACCCATTCCAGACGCTGGATCGCGCGGGAGTGGGGATGCTGATCGAATGGGCCATCGCGCGCGGGCGGGAGACGCGGCCGAAGTTGAAAGTGGGAATCTGCGGCGAGCACGGCGGAGACGCGCCGAGCGTGAAATTCTGCCACACGGCGGGGATGAACTACGTCAGTGCGTCGCCCTTCCGCGTGCCCATTGCCAGACTGGCCGCGGCGCAGGCGGTGATTGAAGAAAAAGCCGCAAAGAAGAAAAACGGAAAGCGAGGCAAGGCGCGCGCGCGATGACCCAGACGCCGTTTGTAATCGGAATCTGCGGAGGAACCGGATCGGGGAAGACAACGATCACGAACCGGCTCTCGCGCACGCTTTCCGGCAGCGGCGTTCTGGTTCTTCAGCAAGATCATTACTATAAAGACCTGTCGCACCTGCCAATCGAGGAGCGTTCGAAGCATAACTTCGATCATCCGAACGCCCTCGATACGGACCTGTTTATCCAGCACGTCGAGCAATTGAGAAACGGCCAGGCCATCGAGCGGCCGGTTTATGATTTCACGCAGCACAGGAGGGTCCGCGAGACTGTGCGGGTGGAATCTCAACCGGCGATTTTGATTGAAGGCATCCTGATTTTCGAGAACGAGGCCTTGCGGAATTTGATGGACATCAAGATTTTTGTTGATACGGACGCGGACCTGCGATTTATCCGCCGGCTGGTCCGAGACATCCGCGACCGCGGGAGAACGCTCGAATCGGTGATCGAGCAGTACGAGAAAACCGTGCGGCCGATGCATCTGGAATTTGTGGAACCGAGCAAACGCTACGCGGACATCATCATTCCGGAGGGCGGGCACAACGAAGTCGGAATCGATTTGGTGATTCAGAAGGTGCGTTCGCTCGTGGCGAAGTAGTTTCGCGTCCGCGCAATACGAAATACACGAAGTCCGCTTAGGTGGGCATCTTTAAGAAGAAATAGAGCCCCAGGAAACCGAAAATGGCGTCTGGCGCCCAGGCGGCCAGGAACGGCGGCAATTGTCCCACGGCGCCCATCGCTTCGAAGAGCGCAGCCGTCGCCCAGTAGACAATGCCAATGCCGACGGCGAGCGCCAGGCCTCCCATGGCGCCGCGAGTGCCGACCACAAAGGCAAAAGGGATGGCCAGAAACATGATGATTGCCGTCATCAGCGGAAACGCGAATTTTTTGTGCCACTCGACCGAGAGACGAGCGGTATCAAACCCGGCCTTCCGCAATCCGCGTATGTAGTTGCCGAGCTGTGACCAGTTCATCTGGTAATACGGAAATACTTCCCGCTTGAAATAGGATGGAGGCTCGGAAAGCTCCTGAAGCGAGGCCACGCGAAATGGCGCGTAGCGCGTGATGGTGGAACCCTTGAAATCGCGCACCCACCCGCGCTCGAGTACCCAGGCATTGAGGCTGGGCGCCCACGACGCGCGGCTGGCATAGACCCTGCGGCGCAACTGGAACGTTACGGGGTTCAGCTCAAAAACATTTAGCCCTCCGAATAAATTGTGATCCGGATCGAAGAACTGGTAATTGTAAATTTTGTCATGCTCTCCGAAAATCCATTGGTGAGCGGGCTCGAAATAGGTCTGCGCGGGGCGTCCTTTGATTTGATCGTGGAGCGCGTCCTGCCGCTGGTTGGCGTAAGGGAGGAACGTATCATCGAGAAGGAACATTCCGCCGGTGAGCAATAAACCCGCGAGCAGCAGCGGTAGAGCAAGACGAAACAGGCTAACGCCGGAAGCCTTGAAGGCGGTGACCTCGTTGTTCTTGGAAAGGACGCCGAACGTAACCAGAGTTGCCACCAGCGCCGCGAGCGGAAGAAGCTGGTAGACCATCATGGGCAGAAGATGGAGAAAATAACTGACCACGATAAATACCGGGATGTGATTTTTGGAAATGTCGCCGAGCAAGTCAAAAAGCGTAAAGGCGTCGAAGAGAACCATGAAACCCGTCAGCATGAGAACCAGCCAGAAAACGAACGTGCGGAGAAGGTAGAGGTCGAAGATCAGGGGAAAATCGCTGGTGCGATAGCTGGCCGGGCGAGCGCCGCCGAGCTGAAGCCGAGCGCGGCCATTCGGCGGCGGGGCGGTTGCCGTTGCGGGCGAAGTGGAGACGGTTTGTGTTTTTGCCGCGCGCGGAAAGAAACTTCGCAAACGCTCGACCCAGCGCGCCTTGGGGCCTATGTGCTCGATTCGGTGCAGGAGAATCAGACCGACGATCAACGTTGCGATGTTGGCGGTCCATACGCCCAGCGCGGGAGGCACGGAGCCCTGCTCGGCCATGTGGACGCCGGTGACAAAGAGCAAGTAATACGCGCAGATTAAGAGAATGGTCAGTATGAAGCCCGCGGCGCGGCCGCCGCGGCGCGGACGGACGCCGACAGGAACACCGAGCAGCGCGAACAGCAAACAGGCGCTGGGAAAGGCGAGGCGCTCCTGCAGTTCAATGTGAGCATCGCGCCATCCGGGACCTTTCACCGAGAGCAATTCGCGAACTGTACGCTCCTTATCGGAAAGTTTTCGAGGGCTCTCGCTGGCTGTTGTAGAGTTTTCCAACGACAAGCTCGTGGACTGAGTCGCGGAAGTCGACAGATTATAGTGTTCCGGGTCCTTTGGGTTGAACTCGTGCGTGGAGAGATCATCGAAATGCAGTGTCAGCTTGTCCTGCTTCGGGTCGGCGGCTACAATGGCGTCCTTTGCCAGGGTGACCTTCGAGCCCGAAGAGGAATCTGACTCCGCCAGGAACACGCCGCGCCAATGCGCTCCGGAAGCGCTGACATCCTGAACGTAGAGCACGAAGTGCGGGAAGCGCTCGTCGAAGACGCGCGGCTGCACGGCGAAGGATGCCTGCGAGGTGCGCAGGCGAGTTTCGAGGGAGCGGAGGGTTCGGAACGAGCGCGGACCGAGCCAAAGCGTGATGCTGAAAGCGATGAGGGTGGCCGTGAGCGCAACGGCGCCAATGGGAACGAGCAAGCGGCGCAGGCTGATGCCGCTGGCATTGAGCGCGACAATTTCACTGTCGGCGGAGAGGCGGCCGAGGCCGATTAAAACTCCGACCAGCATGGACATCGGCAAGGTAAAAATGAGAACGGGCGGAAGCGACGAAAGAAGAAGTACGGCGGTCTCGCGCGCGGTTCCCGCGTGCTGGACAATCAAGCTCATGAGCAGCACAAGCTGGGGAACAAGGAAAACAAATGTGAAAACGGCAAGGCCCAGCAGGGCGTGGGAGACGACTTCGAGACTAACGTATCGATCGAGAATGCGCATGGCAGCGCACTGTCATTCTAGCATGAGCGGGCAGAAGTTATTCGTGAGCCGTTCGGCATGAGTCGTGTGCATTTGGTACTGGTGTGGCACATGCACCAGCCGCAATACCGCGATCCCGCCACGAAGCAGTACGTCCTGCCATGGACGCGCTTGCATGCGCTGAAGGACTATTGGGGCATGGTTCGGACGCTCGGGGAGTTTCCGAGCGTACATGCGACGTTCAACGTGGTTCCGTCGCTGGCGCAGCAGATCGAAGAATATGCCAGCGGAAAATTCGACGAGCCCTGGTTTCGCGCGGCATTCACACCTTCCGACGAGCTGACGCCGGCGAACAAGCAGGCAATTCTGGTTCGCGCGTTTCAGGTGAATCACGAGCATCTGATGAACCGGTGGCCGCGGTTCGCCGAGCTATTCGCGTGGGTGCAGAAATCCGGCCGGGAGCGAGCTGCAGTTCAATTTACGGCGCGGGATTGGCGCGATCTACAATTGCTGTCGCAACTGGCGTGGATGGACGAGGAATATTTAAGTCAAGATCCCGTGGTTTCCGCGCTCGCACGGCAGGGCACGGATTTCACCGAGCACGACAAGGAGACACTGCGGGCGAAACAAGCGGAGCTGCTCTCCCGAGTGCTGCGGGAGTATCGAGCCGCCGCCGAACGAGGGCAAATCGAAATTTCGACGACGCCGTTCTACCATCCGATCCTTCCGCTGCTATGCGATTCGCAAATCGCGCGTGTTGCGAATCCAAATACCCCGCCGCTCGACCCTCCCTTTCGATTTGCGGAGGATGCGCGAGAGCATCTGATTCGAGCGTGCGGTTATCACGAGAAAACGTTTGGCCGCCGGCCGGCCGGATTGTGGCCTTCGGAAGGCTCGGTGTCTGACGAAGCTCTGGGGATCGCAGCGGATTTGGGATTCCGGTGGTTCGCGACGGATGAAGGGATTCTTGGGCGCACGAGAAACATCGGGTTCTCGCGCGACGGCGCCGGTTTCCCGGAAAATGCTCACGAGTTGTATTCCCCGTGGAGATTCAAAATTCATGACAGGGAAATTCATGGATTCTTTCGCGACCATTATCTCTCCGACCTCATCGGCTTCGTTTATTCGCGCATGGACGCCTCCGCGGCCGCCGAGGATTTCCACCGGCGCCTGCGATTGATCGGCGAGCGAACCGGCGGGGCGAAGCCGGCGACGGTTGCGGTGATCCTCGACGGAGAAAACGCGTGGGAATATTATCCCGGCAGCGGGCGGGAATTTCTGCGGCAGCTCTACGCGCGAATCGAAAACGATCCGGAGATCCGCGCGCTCACCGCGACCGAAGCCATCGCGGAAGCGGGCGAGATGGAAACGCTCGAGGGGATTTTCCCCGGTTCGTGGATCAACGCGAACTTCGACATTTGGATTGGCCACGCGGAAGACATTCGCGCCTGGGAACTGCTGCGGGATGCGCGCGAGGCCTACGCACAAATTGCAGCGGAGACGCTGCAAGCGCAGGCCAGGGGTGGCCCTGGTGGGATGGCCGCCACATTGGATTTAGCGGCAGCGTACGAAGCTCTGCTCGCCGCCGAGGGAAGCGATTGGTGCTGGTGGTTCGGTCCCGAGCATAGTTCGGTGAACGACGCGGAATTCGATGAGTTGTACCGCAAGCATTTATCCGAGGCATATATCGCGCTGGGCCGCGAAGCGCCGGAGGCCCTGGCGCATCCCGTGAAGCGGCTGCTGCAGCGCTCGCGGCCCATGCCGCCAACGGACTGGCTCAACGTGGAAGTCGACGGGCGCGTCACATCGTATTTCGAATGGCTGGGCGCGGGATACTACGCGACGGAGCGACGCGACGGCACAATGCATGGCCAAGTGTATTTCGTGGGCGAGCTCTTCTACGGTTTCAACCGCGATTGGTTATATGTTCGCGTGGATCCACGGCAAGAACCATTCGAGCATCTCGAAGACTACGAATTTCGATTCGCGTTTCAAGACGAGTCCGAATTGAAACTTTCGGTGCGCGTTCGCGGCGGAAAAATAGTGAACGTCGCAGCCGAACGGAACAAAATGCCGCTGGCTGGCGACGCGAGCAAAATCCGGGCGGCTGTTGGCAAGGTCATTGAGATTGGCATTGCGAAGGCATTATTTTCGTTGACGGGCCAGAATTTGCTGCGGCTGAATGTTTCGCTTTGGCACGGAGGGCTGCCGGTGGACTTGTTACCGCCCGAAGGGCTTATCGAAGTCGCGTTAGGCGAGGAGTCCTATGCGTGGCCGGTCGCATAAGTCCGTGCCTTTGCGCTGAGTGCTTCGGTTTAGCGCGTTGCGGGGGATCAGCTTTTAAGGCCTCAGGGGTCAACGCACCGTGAAGGAAAGCCGCCGGTTACTGCGCGGATAAATTTCCGCCCCGCCAGGTTCCGAACCTTTTCAGCAACCCGTTACGGGCCTTGCCTTGCGTTTCTGCCTCCGATGGTTAGCATGCAAGTAAATAGTTGACAGAATTACTCGTCCGCGTAATAGTGCGCTTGTACCTCTCAGTTAATTCCGTGGTTTGATAACAGTGCTTCGCCAACAGTGAGCCGCGTGCCCCTTTCTCCGTTGCGCCGTATGCGCATGGCCCGTAAAGGCCTTAAGAGATGCCTGCAACGCGGCGTTATCTTTTGTGCCTGCGCGCTCGCGGGGATGGTATTTAGCGCGGCTTCGGTGCATCGGCAGGAACGCCGGATCACAACACAGCGAGCCGCCGGGATTATTTTCTCTCCAACCACCCAACGACGAGCGCTTGAGAGCCTTGCGAATTTGCCGTGGGCATTCGAGCGAAACGTGGGACAGGCTGCTCGGCAGGTGAGGTTTCTGGCGCGCGCGAACGATGCGACTGTTTTTTTGACGCAGCGCGGCATCGCCGTGTCGTGGGCGCCAAGGAGCGCGCGAACAACGCGCAAAAAGTGCGGCACGCGAGATGTTGAGATTCGATTTCCTGGGATCGAATCGTTCTGTTCAAATCGCCGGGCAGTCGATGCTGCGAGGCAAGATAAATTGGCTCTGCACAAGAATTCGTAGAAGTGGCCAATTGGCGGGGGTTTGAGTGTTCGGCTTGTTAGCTGCCTTTGAGCTGAATTCTCGATCTTGGTTGGTGGATGGGGCAGAGATGAGAGCGCAGTGATCCGAGCTCCGAGGA
>DATLTU010000037.1:0-3802 GCA_035533415.1 Candidatus Limnocylindrales bacterium | reverse complement strand
CTCTCGCGAGTTGCCAGTTGCTCGATCACCGCTGGGGCTTCCCGTGTTGCGTCTGATCCCCTTGTGCATGCATGCCGTCGCCATTACCCCGGCAGGACCGATGGAAACCGTTCGCTCGTACTGTTCCATCAGCATCAGCCTTCCCCGAAATTCAGGCGGGTCGGCTCCTGCATTACCCTTTTCGAGGCCTGCTCAGCGTTCACTCACGTTACGGCCTGCACGCTCGCCGAGTCGCCATAGCGACCCTCTACACCGGAGGCTCCGACGGCTTTGTTACCTCCACCGCCGCTCCGATTGCTACCGGGTGGAGCGAACAGTTCCCGGGCGAGACTTTCACTCGCTGTGGACCAACGCCTTTTCACGGCGCACTGAATAATGTGGGTTAGCGCCTGCAACGAATCCACGCCGGCTCCGTAAAACAGGCGTTCACCCACTGGGCCAGTCACGCTATAAGGGCAGCACCAAGAGCCGTCCTTTTCGTTTGGCACGGGCCTGCCTAAACGCACGACTACTTTGCAGGGAGAGCCGTTATTTCGCCCATCCAACTCGCGTTCGGCAAAGATTGTCCCAATCTTTTCAATCTTCATCATTTCACTCTCCCGTGCCGCTTTTCACTAACGCTCGCGCTCCGACAATCTGACCAGGATTTTCCCATCCTCAATTCGCACGGCAAACGTGCACACGGGCGCGACCTGCTCCTGCAATTGCGGCACATCGTCAGGATAGACATTCGCGGGATAGGTGTTGCGGCCCGTCGCGGGATCGTAACGGAAGTGATGCCACGGACATTCGAGCTGCCCGTGCCAAATCGCGCCCTGCCACAGCGGGCCTTTCAGATGCGGGCAAACGCCATCGAGCGCGTGAATCGCTCCATCGACGTTGACCAACGCGAGCATGCGCCCGTTCGCGCGAACGCCGCGTACCGCGCCCAGCGGCACGTCCTCCACGCGCGCTATTTCGATCCATTGATTTTCTGCCACGATTGGACTCGACTGCGGAAACGAGCCTGTCATTCCGGGCCTGCCCCAATGCATTCAATCGGGGCGGAGCGAGGAATCTGCATCCTCTTCAAAATCACGAGCAGATCCCTCGCCTTCTAGTCACTAGCCACTCGCCACTGCTTTTATCCCTTCGGGACGACCATGAACTTCGCGCAATAAGGCGATTCGCCCGGGAAGCCGCGGCGGAAATGGCCCGAAGGGCCTTCGCCGAGATATTCCGAGAACCACGCCTCGTGCTCGATTTCCTCGTGCAGAATCGCGAGCGCCACGTCATACGTGCGCGGGTCCTTGCCCGACGTCATCGCGCAAATCTCCGTGTAGACGCGAATGGCGCAGCGTTCGGCCTCGACGAGCACCGTGAGCATCTCTTTCATGTCGCGAGGATTCTTCGGCAAATAGGCGTCGGGACACGCTGCGTCCTTGGCGAAATCCTTGACGTCGCGCGGCAGCGCGCCGCCCAGTTCGTAAATGCGAGGCGTGAGCACCTCGAAATGATTGCGGTCTTCGATGCGCGCGTCTTCGATGATTTCCTTCAGGCCTTCGCCATCGAAGCCGATCGCATTGACGCGCAAAATTGTGTAGTAATAAAACGTGGTCAGTTCCGCCGACGCTGCGCGAACCAGTTTCTTCACCAGCTCATCCACGTTCACTCCCGCGTTCACTACCATTTCTCGAGCTACTTTTCCCATGCTTCGTTCCTCCTCAGTGCGATTGGACTCCGTGGTATTGCAGCAAACTTGCCGAACGATTCTGACTATGCTTTAGATGCCGCGCGGCGCTGGCGGCTGCCGCACCGCTTGCAATATCCGCACACGCGCAAGAGCAGATGCGCGGCCTCGAAACCCACTTCCCTGCGAACGCGCTGCGGCAGCCTCCCAAGCGCGCCCATCGGATAATCCACCAGCGCGCCGCAGCCCAGGCAATAAAGATGCGCGTGCTGCTTGCGTCCGTGGTGGTGTTCGTAGAGAAATCCGCCCTGATCCATCGGCAGGCGCTGCAACGCGCCGCCAGCAACGAGCAAATCGAGCGTGCGGTAGACCGTGGCGCGCGAAACGCGCTGGCTACGGCGGTGCAAACCGAAGAGCACGTCGTCCGCCGAGAAGTGCCGGCGAAGCGTGGCGACGAAATCGAAAATCATTTCGCGCTCGCGTGTGCGCCGCGCGGTCGCGGCTTTCATCGGCGTCTTGATATTTAGACTCATTCTCAACACGTGCACCGTATCGCAGCGCTGCGTGAGTGTCAAGCGCGGCGGCCGAACTCGCGCCCAACGCGCCGCGCAATGTTTCGATTTCCGGCGCGGCCCTGCTAGAATCGCGGCCTTGCGCGAAAGCCGCACGCCGCCCGGGAGGGCCACATGTACCGAATCTGGCAAAAGCTGCTCGCCGAATTCATCGGCACGTTCTTCTTCGTATTTTTTTCGGTCGCCGCGGTCTGCGCGGACCACGCGCTGCAAGCGGCCGGCTCCAGCAGCCTGGGATTGATCGGCATCGCGCTGGTGCGCGGCTTGACGTTCGCCATTCTGGTCTTCGCGCTCGCCCATATCTCCGGCGGCCATTTCAATCCCGCCATCACCATCGGATGCTGGGTCACGCGCAAGATGGGAACGGTCGAGGCGATATTTTACGGTGCCGCACAAATTCTGGGCGCCATTGCCGCGGTCTACGCGGTCGCGCGATTCGTGCCCGGGCAGATTTGGAGCGCTGTTTCGATGGGCGCGCCCGATTTGACCGCGGGATTTTCCCGCACGCAGGGCATTCTGCTCGAAGCGTTGCTCACATTTTTCCTCGTGTTCATTTTCTTCGCAGCCGTCGCCGAATCCACGGACGCGCTCGCGCGCTTTGGCGGGTTCGCCGCAGGTTTGGCGATTTTTATCGGCGTGCTGGTGGGGACGCCGTACACGGGCGCGTCCATGAACCCCGCGATGGCGCTGGGGACGGCCATCATCGCGCATCACTGGGAAAACCACGGTGTCTATTGGGCCGGCCCGCTGCTGGGCGGCGTGCTCGGCGCGTGGACCTACCACATCTTATTTTTCCGCGAGCGCTGATCGGGCATTTCCTCGATCCGTGCGCGTGCTTTCTTGTCGAACGCCCAGCCTGCGAAATCCAGCCGCGAGCCGCTTCCCGGATTGTTGCATTCCAGGCAATCGCCACGCGCTAGGTGATTGCTCTCGCCCGTTTTCGCGTGTTAGCTTCAATTTTCTAACAGTCTAAAAGAGAGACGCCCCAATGGCCGTTGCGATTGACGATCTTTTGCGCCGCGCAGTCGAAAATAAAGCCTCCGACTTGCACTTGAAAGTTGGCAACCATCCCTATCTGCGCGTGGACGGAATCCTTCAGCCTGTCACCGACGTGCCGCGCGTCACGCCCGAGGAAATGCTGTCGATGGCCTTCAGCATGATGACCAACCGGCAAAAGCAAAAATTCAAGGAGACCGCCGAGCTGGACATGGCCTATGGCGTCGCGGGACTTGGCCGCTTCCGCGTCAACGTGTTTCAGCAGCGCGGCAACGTCGGCATGGTGCTGCGCGTGATTCCCACGAAAATTCGCACCATCGAGGAACTGAACCTTCCTGTGGTGATCGATAGAATTTGCGAAGAGCAGCGCGGATTGGTGCTCGTCACCGGGACAACCGGCTCGGGCAAATCCACCACGCTCGCCGCCATGATCGATCGCATCAATTCGATCCGCCCCGAGCACATCATCACCATCGAAGACCCCATCGAGTATTTGCATCGCGACAAAAAAGGATTCATCAATCAGCGCGAAGTCGAAGTGGACACTTCGACGTTTTCCACCGCG
>DATLTU010000036.1:0-42503 GCA_035533415.1 Candidatus Limnocylindrales bacterium | reverse complement strand
TAACGTCGCCGTCTACCCGAGTCGCATTCGTCCGCGATTCGAGAAGAAAAAGGTATCCCTCGTCTGATGGTTCTCTGTTCCGATTGGGTGAGCGCCATCACTCAAGAAAGTAGCCGGTGTCACTGAAAAACACCTTCGTGGTCTACTACAAATTGGACTGTCACTAGGTGGCATTTGTTGCCGGGCCCTTAAACCAGGAATGGCTTGGAAAGGAGCATGATGATGAAAAGTATCTTCTCATTGATAGCTATGGTTGCGCTGTTTAGCTTGCCTGCTTATGCGCAAAAAAACGAAAACAACCGCATTAGGAATGCTGGCAAAGTGATGGTTGAGATTCTCAACGTACCCGACGATATCCCGGCGGATCTTTTAAACAAGGCAGAATGTGTCATCGTGCTGCCTTCGGTGGTGAAATTTGCGATCGGGTTCGGGGGCAGTTACGGTCGCGGCGTGATGACTTGCCGGAGCGGCAGGGATTTCAACGGACCTTGGAGTGCGCCTTCCATGATGGCGCTCGAAGGCGGAAGCTTCGGCTTTCAGTTGGGAGGCCAAGCAACGGACTTTGTCCTGTTGGTGATGAATAAGCGCGGGGCTAGTTCGATTCTCAGCAGCAAGGTCAAGCTCGGTGGCGACATGTCTGCTGCAGCCGGGCCCAAGGGCCGCAGCGCTGCAGCGTCGACGGATGTCACAATGCGGGCGGAAATTCTGTCGTATTCGCGTTCGCGAGGATTGTTCGCCGGGATCTCTCTCGAAGGCTCAACTCTCCGCCCTGATAATGATGGCAACGCGAGGCTCTATGGAAAAGGAATTACCGCCAAGGACATCGTAATCAACAGCGCGATTCGCCCTCCTGCATCGGCGGAATTACTCGTTTCGATCCTGAACAAGAAGTCGCCAAGAAACAGGTCCGATAAGTAGGGATCAATGGAGCAACATCGCTCGCGACCGTGCGAGGGCATCGAGAAATGGACGTAATGGGGGCAACCCCTGTGAAACCAGTTGGTCTTATCAGCACGGTCGAGCTGCTGCTTGTATTGACGTCATGGCTTCAATCAGCGGAATCAGCAATTGGATTTGGGGGGCGGTTGCAAGGCCGTTAGTTCACGGGACTTAGAGTTTTGGGGTCGTCTTCGGTCCCCACCGCCCTACCAACTTATCGCTGTGAAAATAAATCAATTCCTGCGCTCGTCTTCTCCTCGTGCGTTATACGCGCGGTTCATCTCCATTTGTGCCAACAAATCGTGTCGAAGTCGAACCGCGGCAATGCCGCCTATTGCGCGGGGAAACGGGAGCGTCATTCGCCGCTTGTGCGTCTTGCGCACGCCTGTTTGCGCGAAGGTCCGGGCCGAGCAGCTATGCTAGTATCGAACGCCATGAAAACAGGAGACCCGTTACGCAAACAGGAATAATTGGGCTGCCTCAAGTTGGTAAGACGAGTCTGTTCCGGATTCTCACCGGCGTGCGCGTGGACGCGAAGACGCAGCCGGGACAGATGCACGTGGGTATTGCGCGTGTGCCGGATGCGCGCATCGTGAAGCTTGCGGAATTGTTCAAGCCGAAGAAGTTGACTTACGCGACGGTCGAATACGTGGACATTGGCGGATTGCAGAAGGACCGCGCAAAGGATTCCGCGTCGCTCGTGCCGCTGCGCGAGGCGGACGCGCTGATGCACGTCGTCAGGCTCTTCGACGATCCCTCGATGCCGCATCCGAGCGGCTCGCTGGACGCGCTGCGCGATATCGAAAGCGTCGAAATCGAGCTGATGCTCAACGATCTCGAGCAGGCGGCAAAGCGCCTCGAGCGCGTCGAAAAAGATCTGAAAAAAAAGAAAGACCCGCAGGCGGAAGCCGAGAAGAACGTATTGGATCGCTGCATCAAGGCCCTCGAATCGGAAACGCCGCTGCGGGAACTCGAGTTCAAGCCTGAAGAGCAGAAGATTGTGAACGGCTTCATGTTTGTGTCGCGCAAGCCGATGCTCTTCGCGTTGAACCTGGGAGACGATGAAGCGGCGGACATGCAGGGCGCGGTGGCGCGTCACAATTTGTCGAAGTTAACGGGCAAGGCGCGGACGGCCGTGGTGGCGTTTTGCGGCAAAGTGGAGTCGGAGCTGGTGGACTTGAGCGACGCGGAAGCAAAAGAACTGATGAGCGCGTACGGATTGACTGAGCCGGGACGCGACCGCCTGCTGCGCGCAAGTTACGAATTACTGGGGTTGATTTCGTTTTTGACTTGCGGCGAGCCGGAATGCCGCGCGTGGACGATTCCGCGCGGAACGTCCGCGGCAAAAGCGGCGGGCGCGATCCACAGCGACATTGAATCACATTTCATCAAGGCGGAAGTGGTGCGCTGGGAAGAATTGCTGGCGGCCGGTAGCTGGGCGGCGGCGCGCGAATGCGCGCAGGTGCGGCTCGAAGGCCGCGACTACATCGTGGAGGACGGCGACGTTATACTTTTCCGCCATTCTGGCTGAAGCGCCCTTCGCCGCGAAGGCAGGCGGGGTGCTATTTGCGTTGTCGCTAGGAGTGCTCGCGGCGGGCGCCGATCTTGTCGGCGGATTTTTCGTCATCCGGCGGCAGTGGTCGCGCGAATACCTGAAATACTTTATCGCGCTCGGTGCGGGGTTTATGCTCGCGGTCGCGCTGCTCGAGATGGTGCCGGAATCGGTGCGGATCGCTGCCCTGCAGCCGTATGGGATTTATCCTCGCGACTTTGGACTCACGACCGAGGCCGAGGAAGTTCTGCTGCTGGTGCTCGCCGGATACTTGCTGGTTCACTTCTTCGAGCATACGCTTGCGCCGCATTTCCATTTTGGCGAAGAGACGCACGTCGAGGAAATGACCGCAACGCACGTGGGATACGCGGCCGTGCTCGGACTGGCCATCCACACGTTTTTCGATGGCGTGGCGATTTCTTCAGGACTGCTGGTGTCGCGTCCGCTCGGGCTTCTGATTTTCGTGGCGATTTTCCTGCACAAGATTCCCGAGGGATTTACGGTCGCCTCGCTCATGATCGCCAGCGGGCAAGGGAAGCGCGCGGCATTTCTTTCCTCGGCGGTTCTAGGGGCGGCGACGCTCGTCGGCGTCGCGATGATGCTCATGTGGCGCGCGCATGTGGGGATCGCGCTGCCTGTGTCGGCGGGCGTGACGCTCTACGTCGCAGCTTCGGATTTGATTCCCGAGGTCAACCACGAGCCCGGCGCGAGGATGGCGTTACTCGTCTTTTTGGGCGTCGCCATCATGCTGGCGCTGAAACTCACATTTCACGTCTGAGACTGAATTTAGGATAAGTCATTAGTATTCAAAATGTTAGACGGAAGACCGGCTTCCGTTGAGCCCGATTGGCTATCAGCCTGGGCACCGCGCCCATCGCGCAACTTTAACCTCCCGCGCGTGTTAGATACAATGTGGAGGCCATGGCCAGGTCCGACGTCCAATTGATGCTGGACGTAAAGGCGGGGGACGATGTGTCCTTCGAGCTTTTATTGCACAAGTATCGGACACCGCTGGTCCATTTCCTTTGCCGCATGGTAAAAGATCAGGCTGCGGCGGAAGACCTCGCGCAGGAAGTTTTCCTCCGTGTGTACCGCGCGCGCAAGGAGTATTCGCCGAGCGCCGGAAAAAATTGCAAGACTCTCGATTCATGCGCGGACTCGATCCGAACGAGCAAGATCTGCTGCGGAAGCTCAGTAATTTGCGGCTCGGTCCCGGGCCACGGCAATAGTTGTTCCGTTTCGGCACGATTTTCTTCCCTTCGTTAATCTTTAGAACACATAATCAGGTGCGCGCCGGAAGCGTCCGCCTAGACGTAGCGCGTGTTTCGCGGCGAATACACCACATATAGCGGTTTGTGGCGAAGCGCGAGCGAAGAATTTTCGCGCGCTTCGCAAAAATAATTTACTTTTTTGCGCGATTCCTCTTGACAACAAATCAAGCATGGCTAGAATCGGGGCACCAAGTGGGAAAAAGTGGTAGGAAGTGGCTGGAGCAAATGGGGACGGGAATCACGGCGGTCGCGCTAAACAAGGCCGGAAATGCTGCGGGGAAGCCATCTAGCGACAGTGGACGAGAAGGGACGGGTGAAAATTCCCGCCGATTTTCTCGCCGAACTGCGCCGGCAGGGCAAGCGGTTCTACGTGACGAGCGAGAACGGCGACCACGCGCGCATCTATCCCATGAAAGTGTGGGAGGGCATCGAAAGGAAGCTGGCGAAGCTTTCCTCGCACAATCAGGCCAAGCGGAAATTCCTGGCGCGGGCGAATTACTTCGGACAAGTGGTCGAGCTTGACGGGCAGGGGCGCATTTTAGTTCCTCCCGTGCTGCGGGACACGGCGCAGATGAAGGGTGAAGTCAGCGTCAACGGGCAACTGACGTATCTGGAAGTTTGGAATCACACCCGGTTCCTGGAGCAAATGAAGAGCAATCCGATCACCGCCGAAGACGCGAAAGAGCTGGACGTCCTGGGCATTTAGGTTTTGAGCGTGCTGCATACGCCGGTGCTGGCCGAAGCCATTATCGAATGGCTGCGGATCAAGCCGGAAGGGACCTACGTGGATGCCACCGTGGGAACCGGAGGGCACGCGATCGAGATTGCCCGGCGGCTCACCACGGGACGCCTGGTGGGCATGGATCGCGATCCGCAGGCGCTGGAAATTGCGCGCGAGCGGCTGCGAGAATTTGAGGAGCGGGTGACGCTGGTGCACACCGAATTTTCGAAGATCGGCGAAGTGGTGAGCGACATGAAACTCGCGGCGGTCGATGGCGTGATCGCCGATCTCGGCGTTTCGAGTTTCGAGCTGGATACTCCGGAGCGCGGCTTTTCGTTTCGCTGGCCCGCGGCGCTGGATATGCGCATGAATCCGGAGCAGTCGCTCATGGCCGCGGAGATTGTGAATCAATGGCCGGAAAAAGATCTGGCCAACGTGCTCTATCAATTTGGCGAAGAGCGCGAATCACGCAAGATCGCCAGGGCTATCGTTCGCGCGCGGTTCATCCGCGATACCGAACACCTGGCAACGGTTGTGGCAGGGGCCCGAAAAGCAAGGGGAAGGCAGAGACTGCATCCCGCGACAAAAACGTTTCTGGCGCTGCGGATTGCGGTGAATCGAGAGTTGGAGGAACTCGGGCAGTTTCTTAACCGGACCCCCGCCACTTTAAATTCCGGAGCGAGATGGGCGATTTTGAGTTACCACTCGCTCGAGGATCGCATGGTCAAGCGCGGCTTTCAGGAGCTCGCACGGACCGGCGATTTCAGAATCCTGACGAAGAAAGTCGTCCAGCCGGGTGAAGCGGAAATTCAGAGGAACCCGCGCGCGCGCAGCGCGAAACTGCGGGTCATCGAGAAGCACACGGAAAGGCAGATGGAACAGCCATCGCGCGGGTACGACGAAGGCGAAAGGGAAGCGTCATGATCGAATTTTATACCACCAAGCGCATCGATAATTCGCGGCTGGTGCGCCAAGCGGCGCCGCGGCGGCTGCGCGAAATGGCCCAGAAAATGGCGTGGGGAGCGGTGCTGGCATCGTGCTGCCTGCTCTACACCTGGCAGCATTTTGAAGAGATCCAACTGCGCTACCAGCTCGAAGATATGCAGGCGCGGCACACGCAGGCCGTGGAACTGAATCAGCAGCTCCACCTGGAAGCGGCATCGCTCAGCTCGCCGATGCGCATTGATGCGATCGCGCGCCACCAACTGGGCATGACGGTTTTCGCGCCGGCGGAATATGCTCCCGCCGCCGATACCACGCGCGACGCTTACCTCGCGCAGCCCGTGGCCGTGCAGCCCTTGCAGCCGTGAGCCGCGGCAATATCGCTAAGGCATGCGTTCCTGGCTTCGCGCGGCGTCTTCGGAACCGGCGTGGGTAGCGCACTGCGGCATCGCGGGATGACAAAGTTTCAAGATTCACGCCGGAGCTTATGGTGCGAAGCAGTTCCCGTCTGCGTCTATTCGTAATTTTTGGGCTCGCCGTTGTTTGGATGGTCGCCGTTCTCGCCCGCGTCAGTTACCTGCAATTATTCCGTTATCGCGAATATCTCGAACGCGCGCGCAACCAGCAGGAACGAATCATCGAAGTCAGCCCCATGCGCGGCATCTTATACGACCGCAATGGCCGCGAGCTGGCCATGAGCATTCCCGTGGAGTCCTGTTTCGCGGATCCGGATGAGATTAGCGATCCCGCGATGGTGGCGCGGCTGCTCTCGCATGTGCTCGGCACGCCCGCCGAGGGAATTCGCCAGAAATTGACGCAGTCGCGGTCCTTCGCCTGGATTGCGCGCAAGATCACCCCGAGCCAGACATCGCGCATTCGGGCGCTGAATTTGCGCGGAATTTATTTTCAGAAGGAGAACAAGCGCTTCTACCCCAAGCGCACGCTGGCCGCGAGCGTGCTGGGTTACGTGAGCGTGGACGAGCACGGCCTTGGCGGTATCGAGTATTCGCTCGACAAATACATTCGCGGAAAGCCCGGCCGCATGCTGGTCCTGGCGGACGCGCGGCGCCGGTGGCTCGATCGCAGCGAATTGACCGCGGATAAGGGCGACAATGTTGTTTTGACCATTGACCAGACGATCCAGTTCATCGCGGAAAGGGCCCTGGCAAAAGGAATCGCTAAAACGCACGCGAAGGCCGGATCGGTGGTGGTGCAAGACCCGAATACGGGCGAACTGCTCGCGGTGGCAAATTGGCCGGGGTTTGACCCGAACGATGCTGGCGCATATCCGCCGACGTCGCGCGAGGACCGCGCCGTGTCCGACGCCTATGAGCCAGGCTCGATTTTCAAGACGATTTTGATGTCCGCCGCGCTGCAAGAGCATGTGGCGCGGCCGAGCGACGTGGTTGATTGCCAGATGGGGTCAATTGTAGTGGCCGGGCGGCTGATTCACGATTGGCACCCGTTTGGCTTGCTGACGGTCGAACAAGTGCTCATCAATTCGAGCGACGTCGGCTCGATCAAAGTGGCCTTGCGGTTGGGCGCGCCAAAATACTATCAGTACATACGCAGCTTCGGGTTTGGACAAGTAACGGGAATCAAATTGCCGGGCGAGAATCCCGGCCTGCTCCGCCCAGTGGATGAATGGACGCCCAGCTCGATTGGCTCGATCGCCATCGGACAGGAAGTCAGCGTCACGCCGATTCAGATGATTTCCGCGGAATCGGCAATCGCCAATGGCGGGACGCTGCGGCGCCCTCGGATTATTCGCGAAGTCGTGCGCGGAAAACAGATTGTGATGCGGGAAGATCCCGACCCTCGGCGCGTGATCAGCGAAAGCACCGCGGCCACCATGCGCGAGATGATGGAACAGGTAGTGTTGCAAGGAACGGGAAGGCCCGCGCAGCCCTTCGGCTACACTGCGGCGGGCAAGACGGGCACGGCCCAGAAAATCAATCCCGCGACGGGGCGCTATTCGAAGAAGGACTACAACGCGTCGTTTATCGGCTATGCGCCCGTGAACAATCCGGCGGTAACGATTCTCGTGACTCTCGATTCGCCGATGGGCGGCCATGAAGGCGGCCCGACGGCCGGGCCTGTGTTTAAGGAAGTCGCTGAGCAAGTGCTGGCGTATCTGAACGTGCCTCACGATATGCCCCCGCTGCCCACGCTGGAAAAGGCGTCGCTGCGGCAGCGCGTGCAGCAGCCTTCCTTCGATACGCGAGATTTGCAATTCGATGCCCGCTTCGCGCGCAAATCGAAACGGTCCGCGCAAGCCATGCCGCCGCTGAATCCGGCGCTCGCCAGCGTGCCGGAAGCATCGACCGTCGCCATTGCGGAAGGTCAGGCCGTCACTGTGCCGAATTTCGTTGGCCAGAGCGTGCGCCGCGTCACGGAAGCGTGTTTGCGCCTGGGGCTGACGCCCATTCTGATTGGCGACGGGATTGCTCTGGATCAAAGTCCGGAGCCGGGAACCACGGTTCTGCCGGGCGCGAAAGTGAGCGTGAGTTTTGGGAGCGGAGCCGGAGCGTCGGCAACGGACAATTAGAATTTGGATGAATTCGCATCCAAGGAATGGAACGAATTTGAGGGCGCGTCGCGACGGAGCCGCACTGGTTGAATCCGGGATGAATCTGAAGGAACTATTTTTCGGCGTCGAAATTGGCGCGGCGAGCGGCCGCGTGGATGCGGATATTCGCGCCATTGCTTACGACAGCCGGAAAGTTGCGCCCGGCTCGCTCTTTTTTGCGCTGCGCGGCGAAAAGGAAGATGGAAACCGCTACATTGCCGACGCGCTGCAGCGCGGCGCCGTGGCCATCGCCAGCGAACAGCCGCGGGCGCGGGAACTTCCTGAAAATGTCGCCTGGGTGCAAATCCCGCCGGGGACGCAGCGGCGCGTGCTGGCCGCGGCCGCCGCGAATTTTTACGCGCATCCGGCGAACGCGTTGCGGCTGGTGGGCGTCACGGGAACGAACGGAAAAACCACCACAACCTACCTGATCGATTCGATTTTGCGCGCCGCGGGAGCAAAAACCGGCCTCATCGGAACGATTGGCTATCGCACGCCGCGCGGCAGCCGCGACGCGATCAACACCACGCCTGAATCGCTCGATCTGCAGCAAATGTTCGCCGAGATACGCGACGAGGGCGGATCGGCCGTGGTCATGGAAGCGAGTTCTCATGCCCTGGCGATGGACCGTTTGTGGGCATGCCATTTCGCCGCGGCCGTGTTCACGAATCTCACGCGCGACCATCTCGATTATCATCAGACGTTCGAGGAATATTTTGCAGCCAAGCGCCGCCTCTTCGAAGGCACGGGCGCGGGCCCTGCCGCTGCCGCCATTGTGAACACCGATGATCCCTACGGCCGCCAGCTCGATGGGCTGGCCGCGCGCACGCTGACCTACGGATTGAAAAATGGCGCGCAGATTACCACGAAAAAATATCCGCTGGCATTTTCCGGACTCGAATTCACGGCGCTCACTCCTGCCGGGAAGATCGAAGTGCAATCGAAGCTCGTGGGAAAGATAAACGTCTACAACATCCTGGCGGCGATTGGCGCGGGAATCGCGCTCGAAATCCCGAATGCAGCGATTGAGCGCGGCGTCCATGAACTCGAAAGCGTTCCCGGGCGCTTCGAACGCATCGCCGGCGGCCAGCCATTCCTCGTGATCGTCGATTACGCTCACACGGACGACGCCCTGCGCAATTTGATTTCCACGGCGCGCGAACTCTGCCCGGAGAATCGCATCATCACGCTGTTTGGGGCCGGCGGCGATCGCGACCGCACCAAGCGTCCGCTCATGGGTGAAGCCGCCGGAAACTTGAGCGACATGGTTGTCTTGACCAGCGACAATCCGCGCACCGAGGACCCGTTGCGCATCATCAACGATGTCCTGGTTGGATTGCAGAAGACCGGGAAGAAATATCGTGTCGAGGCCGACCGCGGCAAGGCGATTGAAATCGCCCTCGATGAAGCGCAGCCCGGCGACATCGTCCTCCTCGCCGGAAAAGGCCACGAGACGTACCAAGTGCTGATGGACGGCCCGATCGATTTTGACGACCGCGAAGTCGCGCGCCGAAAGCTGCGCGAACGCGGCTATGCGAGCGCGAAGACGTGACCGCCAGCCTTCGCAAAAACGCCTTTCGTCCAGGCTCAGGCAGGTTTGAGAGGTTGCGAAAAAAACTCCGCAATCGTGTCATATTTTCATTCCGCTCGGAGCGCATTGCGTGCGCTACGAACGGTTTCACGAAGGGCGCTTTTTGCGCCCCGGACGGTTCTGCAGTGCGAAAAATCCGCGATTCGGAGTCATGGTCGGGCGCGGCAGCAAATGTGGCGCGCGACTTGCAGGAACATAGCGGGTCCAGAAGTGGCACATAATTTTTAGCGGCGCGGAAGCGTGACGCCCAGCCTGTTGGAGAGACGATGCGGTGGACGGTGGCAGAAGTGGCGGACGCGCTGGGTGTCTCCGCGCCCACCGGCGCGGATTCCATGGCCCGGCTGGCCGGCGTGTCGATTGATTCCCGCACCGTTAAGCCCGGTGAACTGTTCGTCGCCATACACGGTCCCCGCCACGATGGGCACCACTTCGTGGCTGCCGCGCTGGCTCAGGGGGCTGTTGCCGCAATCGTCGCCGGCCGCCGCGCGGCGGAGTATCCCGAAGGACTCCGCGCCCGGCTCATGGCTGTCGACGATACCTTGCCCGCCCTGCAGGGATTGGCGCGACGCTATTGCGACGCGTGGCGAGAGGCGGCGCCCGGGCGCCGGGTGGCTGCCGTTACCGGATCCGCGGGCAAAACGACCACCAAGGAAATTCTTGCGGCATTATTGGCCGCGCGGTTCCGCGTTTTGAAATCCGAGGGAAATCTGAATAACGAGTACGGTTTGCCGCTGACGCTTTTCCGCCTTGGCGACGAGCATGACGCGGCGGTCGTCGAGCTGGGCATGTCGCATCGCGGCGAACTGGCGCGCCTCGCGGAAATCGCCCGTCCCGATGTGGGCGTGGTGACGAACGTCGCGCCCGTGCATCTGGAGTTTTTCTCCTCCGTCGAGGAAATCGCGCTGGCCAAGCGCGAGCTCATCGACGGGCTCGGCGGCGCCGAGCCCGTCGCCGTGCTCAACGCGGACGATGCGCGCGTTTCGCGATTCGCCGATGGTTTTCGCGGCCGGACGCTTTTCTTCGGTGCCTCGGAAAACGCGCAGTTTCGCGCGGAGCATATCGAAGACCGCGGCATCGGCGGCTCCGCGTTCGATTTCGAGGCTCCCGACGAGCTGGGGCGGCTCACCCTCCCTCTCGCGGGCCAGCACAACGTGTTAAACGCACTGGCGGCGCTTGCGGCGGCCAGCGAATGGGGAATTCGCATTGCGGATGCGAAAAAAGTGTTTCCGAACCTGCGTGCGGCGGCGATGCGCGGTGAATTTCTGCGATTCGAAGCGGGATTCGCCGTGATCAACGATTGCTACAACTCCAATCCTGTCGCGCTCGAATGCATGATCGATCTGCTCTGCGCGACGCCAGGGTATCGTCGGCGGATTTTGGTTGCCGGTGAAATGCGCGAACTGGGCGTAACTTCGCCGCAATTGCATCGCTCGGCGGGCCAATACGCCGCCGCGAAAAATGGCATTGATTGCATTTTCGGGGTCGCGGGAGATGCGTCCGAGCTTGTGCGCGGGGCCGCCGATGCGGGCCTTTCGACGGAACGCGCGAAATTCTTCCAGTCTTCGGAAGACGCGGCGAAGTTCCTGGCCGAATTCGTTTCGGCGGGCGATTTGCTGCTCGTAAAGGGCTCGCGCGGCGTGCGTATGGAATCCATCGCCGCGGCGCTGCGCGAGCGCTTCCCGATGGCCGAAAACCGCGAAGAAGCGGCGCCAGCGGGACGCGAAAGGCGCGGCTAAGATGCTCTACTACCTCTTTGTCACCGTTCTGCGGCCGCATTTCAGTCCGTTCAATGTGTTCCGCTACATCACCGTTCGCACCGCGCTGGCGAGCTTGACCGCGCTGTTCCTCACCCTGCTGTTTGGCCCGTGGACCATTCGCCGCCTCCGCGAACTGCAAATCGGCCAGTATATTCGCGAGGATGGACCCGAACGGCATCAGTCCAAGGCCGGAACGCCCACCATGGGCGGCCTGCTGATTGTGGCCGCGATTATCGTGCCCACGCTGCTGTGGGCCAATTTGCGCAGCCCGTACGCCGTGCTGGCGATGGGCGCGACCCTGGCGTTCGCCGCCATCGGATTCGCCGACGACTACAACAAAGTGATCCGCAAGCGCAGCATGGGACTGAACGCCAAAAGCAAATTTTTCTATCAGGTTCTCACCTGCATCGGCGTGGGCGCCGTTCTGCTTGATTTGCAGCACCGCGGAGCCTACTCCACCGAACTGAGCGTGCCCTTCATTAAGCAGCTTCATCCGGACCTCGTTGTGCAATCGCTGCTTGTGAAATCCTACATCTGGCCGTTGGCGTTCGTGCCCTTCGTGATTTTTTTGATCTTCGTGATCGTGGGCTCCTCGAACGCCGTGAATTTGACGGATGGCTTGGATGGTCTCGCCATCGGATGCGTGGTGGTCGCCGCCGGCGCACTCACGGTTCTGACGTATATCAGCAGCCACGCAAAATTCGCCGAGTATCTGGACATTCAGAGAATCCCGCAAGTCGGCGAATTGACGATTTTCTGCGGCTCGCTGGTCGGCGCGTCGCTCGGCTTCCTTTGGTACAACGCGCATCCCGCCGAACTGTTCATGGGAGACGTCGGCTCGCTCGCCTTGGGCGGCGTGATCGGCGTCACGGCGGTGATCATCAAGCAGGAAATTCTGCTGCTTTTCATCGGCGGAATATTCGTGATCGAGGCGGTGTCCGTCATCATTCAAGTGGGATCGTTCAAGTTGCGGGGCAAGCGTGTGTTTCGCATGGCGCCGCTGCATCATCATTTCGAGCTGATGGGCTGGAGCGAATCGAAAATCATCGTGCGGTTTTGGATTGCCGCGCTGGTGTTTGCGTTGTTTTCACTGACCACTTTGAAATTGAGGTAAGCGCGTGAGGCTGGGCGTGGAGCTCGACGGGAAACGGCTGCTGGTCGTGGGACTGGCGCGCACCGGCATGGTCGTGTCGCTATTCTGCGCGGCGTACGGCGCGCGCGTCACGGCGACGGACGAACGGCCCGAGTCCGCGCTGCAAGATGCCGCGGAAAAACTTCGCGCGGCGGGCGTATCGCTCGAACTCGGTGCGCACCGCCCCGAAACGTTTGTCAATCAGGATTTAATCATCGTCAGTCCCGGCGTGCCCGCGAAGATGCCGCTTCTCGAACTGGCGCGCAATCGCGGCATCCCCGTGTGGAGCGAAATCGAGCTTGCGTGGCGCCTGATGCGCGGCAAGCTGGTCGCCATCACCGGCTCGAATGGAAAAACCACCACCACGGCTTTGGTGGGCCACATTTTGCAGTCGGCGAAAATCTCCGTCCTGATTGGCGGCAACATTGGCACGCCGCTGCTGGCAAAAGTCGAAGCGTCCAGTGATTCCACCGTGACCGTTGCGGAAGTGAGCAGCTTTCAGCTCGAGACGATTGAGGCTTTTCGCCCCGACGTTGGCGTGCTCCTCAATCTAACGCCCGATCACATCGACCGTCACGGCTCGTTCGAGGCATACGCGCGCGCCAAGCAGAGGCTGTTTGAAAACATGCTGGACCGCGACGCCGCCGTGCTCAATGCCGATGATCCGGAAGTCGCGCGGCGCGGCCCGGCGCATGCGCAAACTTTCTGGTTCAGCCGTCAGAAGCGCCTCGCGGCGGGCGCGTTCGTGCGCGGCGATGAGATTCTGTTTCGCCACGAAGGGACCGAGAGCGTGCTGATGCGGCGGCGCGACATTCCGCTGCGCGGCGAGCACAATCTCGAAAACGTTCTCGCCGCGTCGGCAGCGGCGATTCTGGCCGGTGCGCCGGCCGACGCCATTGCCGCGGCGGTGCGGACATTTCCGGGCGTCGAGCATCGGCTCGAATACGTCGCGGAAATTCGCGGCGTCGCGTTTTACAACGATTCGAAAGCGACGAACGTGGACGCAACGCTCAAGGCAATTGACGCGTTTCCGGGTTCGCTGTTTGTCATTCTCGGCGGCACGGATAAAGGCAGCCCGTACACGCCTCTGCGCGAGCCTTTGCGCGCGAAAGCGAAACTGGCCCTGGTGATCGGCGCGGCGGCGGACAAAATTCGCAATGAGCTTGACGGCGCCGTGGCCATCGAACGCGCCGGAACGCTCGACCGCGCGGTCACCATCGCGTTCGAGCGCGCCAAGCCTGGCGACACGGTGCTGCTCGCGCCCGCCTGCTCGAGCTTCGATCAGTTTGATAATTTTGAGCATCGCGGCTGCGCCTTCAAGGAAATCATCGCGCGGCTTGCGGCGGAAATCCCCGCGGACCATGCCGCGAGAAAAGGATAACTAATGCCGCGCAGTGTGCAACCCGACCGTAAATTATTTGGCGTGACGCTGGCGCTCTGCTGTATCGGCGTGGTGATGGTATTCAGCGCGTCGGCCGTGACGGCGAAGGAACTCTACGGCAATGGCTACGTCTTTCTCGAGCGCCAGATGATCTGGCTCGCCGTGGGTCTCTTCGGCATGATCCGGCTGATGAATTTCGACTACCGGAAATTGCGCGAGCCGCGCGTCATTTATCCCGGTCTCGCCGTGATTTTGGTGATGCTCATCGGCGTCCTGTTTTTGGACCGCACGCACGCCACGCATCGCTGGATTCATCTGGGGCCAGCCAGCTTGCAGCCATCGGAATTCGCCAAGCTCGTCGTGATTCTCTATCTCGCGTGGTTTTTGGAATTGCGCCTGCAACCCGGCGGCTTTGGCGTCAACAATCTGCAACGCACGCTGCTGCCAGCCCTCGGGCCGGTGCTCCTGATTCTCGCGCTGATTCTTCGCGAGCCGGATATGGGCACGGCCTGCATGATTTTTCTGGTGGCTCTGGTCCTGCTGTTTGAAGCGGGCATGTCGATGAAATACGTTGGTGGCGCGGCTGTGGCGTCGTTGCCCGCGGTTTATCTCCTGATTATTCACGCGCATTATCGATACGAACGCATTCTGGCCTTCTTTTCGCCCGGAGCTGACCCGCAGGGGCGGGGATTTCAGCTTTTGCAGTCGCTGATCGCCGTCGGCTCCGGCGGCTTGACGGGCGTGGGACTGATGGAGAGCAAACAGAAACTTTTCTATCTTCCCGAAGCGCACACGGATTTTATTTACGCCGTTTTGTGCGAGGAGTTGGGCTACATCGGCGCGGTCGCCGTTCTGGTTTTGTTTGGCATGTACGCGTGGCGCGGATTTCGCGCCGCCTATCGTGCCCCGGATGAATTTGGACGATTGCTCGCCCTCGGAATCACGGTGCTCGTCGTTGGCCAGGCGCTCGTGAATTTGAGCGTGGTCGTGGGATTGATGCCGACGAAGGGAATTCCGCTGCCGTTTATCAGCTACGGCGGTTCGAGCTTGGTCGTAATGCTGTGGGCCACTGGCGTGCTCCTGAATATCAGCCAGCACGCCGAACCGCTGTGAGCGACAGCAAATCGCACTCTGCCAAGCTGCTGATTGCCGGCGGCGGGACGGGCGGCCATGTGTTTCCGGCCATAGCGGTCGCGCGCGAATGGCTGCGGCGCGCGGAAAATGCATCCGTAGCGCTTCAGACGAGGGAAGTCGTGATTGTAGGCACGCAAAAAGGATTGGAAGCAAAGCTGGTTCCCGAAGCCGGCCTGCCGCTTGAGACGATTCGCGTGGCGGGATTGAAAGGCATGCGAGGAATTAAATTCGTGCGCAATGCGGCTCTGCTGGCCGCGGGCTTCTGGGATTCCGCGGCGCTTTTGCGCCGTCATCGATTCGCGGCGGCATTTGGCGTCGGCGGCTACGCGTCCGGCCCGATGATGCTTCTCGCGGCCGCGACCGGCGTTCCCACCGTGCTGTTCGAGCCGAATCTCGAGCCCGGATTCACGAATCGCGTCCTTGCGCGCATCGCCAAGCGCATCGCCACGGGTTTCGAGGAAACTGCGCGTCGCTTTGGCGCGAAAGCGCGAGCCACGGGCAATCCGGTGCGCAAGGAATTCTTCGCAGCGCCGGTGCGCGACCACCGTCCGCCCTTCACTTTGCTGATCACCGGCGGCAGCCAGGGCGCTCAAGCGATCAATCGCGCGATGATCGACTCGCTCGATCTGCTTGCCGAGAAAAAAAATCAGCTTTTCGTCGTGCATCAGACCGGCGAACGCGACTATAATGCGGTTCGGGAAGCGTATGCGCGTCTCAATTTCAACGCGGAGGTCAGTCCCTTTATCGGGAACATGGCGGACAGGTTCGCACAGGCCGACCTGATTATTTGCCGGTCAGGAGCCATCACCGTGGCCGAAATCGCCGCCGCGGGGCGTGCCGCCATCTTTATCCCCTTCGGCGCCGCTACAGACAGTCATCAGCTCCGCAACGCGCAGTCCTTCGAGCAAGCCGGGGCCGCGCGCGTCATTCCGCAGAACGAACTTACTCCAAAGCGCTTGGCCAGTGAGATTTTCTCCCTCCTCGATTTACCCGCCGCGCCAGGCGTGGCCGCCGCGCCAGGGCAGCCCGGGAGAATCCAGGACATGGAGCAGCGCGCTCGCGCGTTGGCGCGTCCGCGTGCCGTCGCCGATATCGTGGACATGATCGAGGAGGTTGCTCGCGCATGACCATCCCATTCGGAAATTTTCAGCGCATCCATCTGGTCGGCATCGGCGGCAGCGGCATGAGCGGCATCGCCGAAGTTCTTCTCGCGCTCGGCTACGCGGTTTCCGGCTCGGACGTGAAGGCCTCGGCGACCACCGAGCGCTTGCGCGGTCTTGGCTGCAAGATTTTCGATGGCCATGAAGCGGAACACGTGCGCGGCGCGCAAGTGGTCGTCGTCTCGTCGGCGATTCGCCCCGATAATCCGGAGATCGTCGAAGCGCGCAAGCTGAAAATTCCCGTCATCCCGCGCGCAGAAATGCTCGCCGAATTGATGCGCCTGAAATACGGCATCGCTGTCGCTGGAGCGCACGGAAAAACCACCACCACGTCTCTCGTCGCCTCCGTGCTCGCGGCCGCGGGGCTCGATCCCACCTTCGTTGTTGGCGGCCGCGTGAACGCCGCGGGCGCAAATGCGCGCGTGGGCCAGGGCGATTACATGGTCGTCGAAGCCGATGAGAGCGACCGTTCCTTCCTTCTGCTCGCGCCCGTCGTCGCCGTCGTCACCACCATCGACCGCGAGCATCTCGATCAGTACAACTCGCTCGAGGAAATTCAATCCATATTTCTCGAATTCGCCAATCGCGTCCCATTTTATGGCGCCGTGATTCTCTGCCTGGATGAGCCGAACGTTCAGGCCATCCTGCCGGGCGTCAAGCGGCCCGTCGTCACCTACGGAATGTCGAGTCAGGCCGATCTCGTGATCAGCGACGTCGAACTCGCCGGCCTCGAAAGCCATTTCCGTCTGACGTACCACGGAGAAGACCTCGGATTTTTCCGCTTGCCATCGCCGCCGGGAATTCACAATGTTCGCAACGCGGCCGCGGCCGCGGCTGTCGCTCTGCATCTGAATATCCCCGCGGATCTAATTCGTCAGGGGCTTGAAAAATTCGCGGGCGTTGGCCGGAGGTTCGAAATCAAGGGAATTTTCGGCGGCGTAACGCTGATTGACGATTACGGCCATCATCCAGCGGAAATTCGCGCCACGCTCGACGCCGCGCGCGGGTGCGGCTACAAGCGCCTGCTGGTGTTTTTTCAGCCGCATCGCTATACACGCGCCAAATTTCTGTGGGATGAATTCTGCCGCGCGTTCAATCAAGCCGATGTGCTGTTTGTCTCTGAGATTTACGCGGCGGGAGAGACGCCCATCGAAGGCGTCACGGGGCAAAAACTGGCCGAGGCGATTTCCGCTGCGGGCCACAAGAACGCGCTCTTTACCGGCGCGCTGCAAGAAGGCATCGAAGCTGTGTTGCGCGAAGCGCAGCCCGGCGACGCGGTGCTCGCGATCGGTGCCGGAAGCGTGGGCCGGACGCTCGATGAATTGGCTCTGCGGCTGGGCGCGGAACAGCCCAAGGCGCGCGTGAATCGCTGATGCCGCGCGGGGCGGGCAGCGCGTTAGGAATGGAAGAAGAGTGGGACTTGGCAGGGCGGGGATTTATCTGTGCCGTAAGCGGCGGCTTTTTCTCGGGGGTTTTAGAGTCTGTGAGCCGACTTCGGTTTTTGTCAGGGCACGGCTTCAGCCGTGCCGGAAAACGCTCAAATCATCGCGGCTTCAGCCGCTGAGGTCGGTCGTGGTGCGCTGCCACACAGGCGCTTTAGCCCCTGAGGCTATGAAAATTAGCTTGTCAGCAACCTGTTAGGAATGGAAGAGGTCTGGAACGTTTGAAAAAGTTGAAAACAATTGACGCGGAAGCGTATCCCCAGGAAATGCTGGCTGAGGAAGAGCCGCGCTATTTGCGCCGCCAAAAACCGATCGAGATCCGGCGGCGAAAATTCGGCAAGAAGGCGTGGAAGACTTATTTTCGCGTTTCCCTGGCTGTCATCGCGCTGGCCGCCGCGGGCGGAGCGATTTTTGCGGCCGGAGATTTCCTGTTGACGTCGCCCAAAATGGCGCTGGCGAGCCCCAGCCAGGTGGAAATTTCCGGGAACCACTTTGTCAGCCGCGCCAGCGTGCTTCGGATTTTTTCGGTGGACCGCGGCCGCAGCGTGATGCGCATTCCTCTGGAGACGCGCCGCACGCAAATCGAGGCGCTGCCGTGGGTCGAGCGCGCCACCGTGCGCCGCGCGTTGCCGAACCGCATCGAAGTGGACGTGGTCGAGCGCACGCCCGTCGCCTTTCTGCGCGACGGCGCGAATTTGTTTCTTGTCGATGGCCAGGGGAAAATTCTGGACCGTCCGCTCGAAGGGGATTTTCACTTCCCGGTGGTCACGGGGATTTCGGCGGCCATGCCTCGCGACGAACGCGCGCGCCGCATGCAGATGATGGTGGATTTTCTTGGCGCCATCCGGCAGGTGCGCGCCAATGCCGCCGATTCCGTCAGCGAAATCGACCTTTCGGATGCGAATGATTTGCAGGCCACGCTGGCGGGTCTTTCGGGAGCCGCGGATGCCGTGCTGGTGCATTTCGGCAGCAGCGATTTTCAAAACAAGTTTCAAATTCTGCTGAACAACATCGCCCAGTGGGAAACGGCCGCGGGACGCGTTTCATCCGTGGATTTGAGATTCGAGCACGAAGTGGTCGTGAATCCGGAGACTCCGCCGCCGGCAGCGCTGCAAACGGCGAACGCGAGAGTCGCCGCGAAGCGCCGCACCCGCTGATTCCGTGACGCGGGACCAGGACGATTAGAGAGCGGCGTTTGGGGGAAAGTTTTGGGGAAGAAAGACCGGTACGTGGTGGGACTCGACATTGGCAGCACGAAGACGTGCGCGCTGGTCGGCGAAATCGAGGAAGAAACCGGCGGCGTGAAATTCGCGGCGCTGGGCGCGGCGGAATCGAAGGGCTGGCGCAAGGGCCAGATCGTGAATCTCGAGTTGGCCGTCAGCTCGATTCGGCGCGCAGTCGAGGAAGCGGAGAACATCGTGGGCGTGCCAGTGGAATCGGCGCTGGTCGGAATTGCCGGCGCGCATGTGCGCGGCGTGAACAGCCGGGGAGGAATCACGCTGGGACAGCGGCCGCGCGATATTCATCGCGACGATGTGCGCCGCGCCGTGGAAGCGGCGAAAAATGTGAGCCTGCCGGAGGATCGCGAAGTGCTCCACGTGTTGCCGCAGGAATTTTATGTGGACGCGCAGGATAACATTCGCGACGCCATCGGCATGGTGGGCCAGCGGCTGGAGGCCAACGTGCACATTGTCACCGCGTCGGCGACGGCTACGCAGAACGTTGTGAATGCCGTGAACAAGGCCGGCGTGATCGTCAGTGATACGGTGCTCGAACCTCTCGCATCCGCCGAGGCGTGCCTGACGCAGGACGAGCGCGAACTGGGCTGCTGCCTGCTCGATATCGGCGGCGGCACCACGGAGCTGATCGTTTTTTCCGGAGGAGTCGTGCGGCACACGGCGGCAATTCCGATTGGCGGCGATCATTTCACAAACGATCTCGCCGTGGGATTGCGCACGCCGATTCCCGAAGCGGAAACCGCCAAGCGTCAGCATGCCTGCGCGTGGCGCGAAATCATGGGCGCGGATACGCCCATCGAAATTGGCAGCGTTGGCGACCGGCCGCCGCGCACGGTGTTCGCGCGGAATTTGTGCGAGATTGTCGAGCCGCGCGCGCACGAACTCATGACCATGGTGCGCGAGGATTTGCGCCGCGCGGGACTCGATTCGCAAATCCCCGCCGGCATCGTGCTGACCGGCGGAGGGTCGCGCCTGCGCGGGCTTATCGAGCTGGCCGAAAAAATATTCTCGCTGCCAGTGCGCTTGGCCGTGCCACGCGGATTGGGCGATAGCACGGAAGGGGTTTCCCAGCCCGAGTACTCGGCTGCCGTCGGCCTGGTGCTTTACGGAGCGCGCGCGCGGCGCCATGCGGTGCAGCGGTCCAGTGGGTGGACGGAAAAGTTGAAGGGACTTTTTGCGGGGAATTGAGCAGTACGATTTCAGCGGGGGAACTTTAGGGGAGGCGGAATGATGCCAAAAGAATCAGCACTTCGAGTCTCGTTCAGCGAAGAGCCACAGAACGGCGCAAAGATCAAAGTCATCGGCGTCGGCGGCGGCGGTTGCAACGCCGTGAACCGCATGATTCGCGCCAAGGTGGAAGGCGTGGAATTCGTCGCGGCCAACACGGATTTGCAGGCGCTCAAAATGTCGCAAGCGCCGCTCAAACTCCAGCTCGGCACGAAGCTCACCAAAGGACTGGGCGCGGGCGCGAATCCCGAGATGGGGCGCAAGGCCGCGCTCGAAGACACGGACAAAATCCTCGAAGCGCTCGACGGCGCGGACATGGTGTTCGTCACTGCGGGATTGGGCGGCGGCACCGGCAGCGGAGCCGCGCCCGTGGTGGCAAATCTGGCGAGCGAACTCGGCGCCCTCACCGTCGCCGTGGTGACGAAGCCGTTCGCGTTCGAGGGCAAGCGGCGCTTGCAGCAGGCCGAACAGGCGCTGGGCGAGCTGATCGGTTGCGTCGACACAGTCATCGTGATTCCCAATGAGCGGCTGATGGAATGCGTCGAGCACGGGACGAGCTTTTTCGAGGCGTTCCGCATCGCGGACGATATTCTGCGCCAAGCCGTGCAGGGCATCAGCGACATCATCACCATTCCCGGCATCATCAACCGCGACTTCGCCGATGTGAAGACGATCATGTCCGGGCAAGGCTACGCGGTGATGGGCACGGCCGTGGCCACGGGCTCGAATCGCGCAATCGACGCGGCGAATCGTGCCATCAACAGCCCACTGCTCGAAGACAATTGCATCCAGGGCGCGCAGGGAATTTTGATCAACGTCACCGGCTCGTCGACGCTCAGTTTGCACGAAGTACACGAAGCGTCGTCGGTGATCCAGAAAGCCGCGCACGAAAACGCGAATATTATTTTCGGCGCGGTGCAGGAAGACGCGATGAAGGAGTCCGTGAAAATCACGGTGATTGCCGCGGGCTTCCGCGAAGTGGCGAACAAAAAAACGCATACGCGGCCGTCGTATCTGCCGAAGACGTGGAAGTCCGAACGCGCGCCGGAGCAGCATGCCGACGTGGTGGCGCAAGTGGCGCGCAACGTGACGGACGTGATTCAGGAAACCGCCGCGGATGATCTGGACGTGCCGACGTTCTTGCGCCGCCAGGCCGCAAAGGCCTGACGCGCGGAAGAACTTGCCGTAAAAGAATTGCCGGGGCGCAAGCCAGAAGTGCGCCTCGGCTTCCCCGCGTAAAACGTCTCTCCGATGTACCGAGGCAACGTGACCGCTGCCGTCAGAATTCGCCGCGAAATTATTTCGCGGATGCGCGAGCAAGCTCGAATCACGCCGGAAGCGGAATGTTGCGGGCTGCTCGCGGGGCGCGATGGAATCATCACGCGAGTTTTGCCGGCGCGAAATGCGCTGGACAGCGCGACGGCGTACGAAATCGCGCCGGAGGAATTGTTCCGGCTGATGCGGCAAATTCGCGCGGAAAATCTGGAGATGATGGGGATTTATCATTCGCATCCGCGTGGGGAAAATCGGCCGTCGGCGCGCGACATCGAATGCGCCTGCTATCCCGAGGCGGCTTACTTTATTCTTTCGCCGCTGGCGGATGCCGCGCAGGCCGTGCGCGCGTTTTCGATTCGCGATGGCTGCGTCGCGGAATTGAAAATCGACACCGCATAGCTGGAGGTTTTGTGCGCCAGTTATCTTGCGCTGTAGGGGCCGCCTCAGCGGCTGAAGCCGCCCTGATTTCCGATCATTTCCGGCACGGCTAAAGCCGTGCCCTGACGCAACGCCTGCACAACCAGCGTGGACTCTGAAAGCCGACCTGCAGAAAGCGGCCTTGAAATTGAAGGATTTCGCACGACGGAGTTCATTCGCCGTCACAAAGGTGCGGGAGCCAAGCGATATTTTCATGGTAGTGGCTCAGGCGCGTTTTTGCGCCGGATTTTTGTGCTGGGCGGCGTCGGCTTCGGCGAGGCGGCGCGCGTAGAGAGGGAAGCGCGGGGCGAGCGCGGCGATTTCGACGCGAACGCGAGCTTCGATTTTAGAGGGGGCGATTTTGGACGCGCCGGCGGCCGCGTTTTTAGACGCCGCAGTCGAGGCGATTTCCGGCGGCCTCGCTGGACCGCCTTCGGACACCATTGCCATGCCGGCAGTTGACGTATCTATTGGAATTTTTCCTGGGGCTGGCGCTGCGCTGACTTGCGCGGCGACCTCGGTCAGTACCTCTTCGAGCACTTCTGCGATCCAGCGCGCGATTTGTTGCATTTCCGTTTCGCGCATGCCGCGCGTGGTGACGGCGGGACTTCCGATGCGAATGCCTCCGGCCTTCATCGGCGGCTGCGTGTCGAAGGGAATAGCATTTTTGTTGACGGTCATGCCCGCGCGTTCGAGTGCGAGTTCGGCGTCGCGGCCGGTCATGCCTCGCGATTGCAAATCCACGAGGAAAAGATGGGTATCCGTACCGCCGGTGACGATGCGGAATCCGGCGCTCGCAAGTCCCGCGGCGAGGGCACGGGCGTTGGCGACAACTTGCTTTTGATACACGCGGAATTCCGGTTCGGTAGCCTCTTTCAGGCAAACGGCCTTGGCCGCGATGATGTGTTCGAGCGGGCCGCCCTGCGTTCCGGGAAAAGTGATCCTGTCGAGCTCCTTGGCATATTTCTCGCGGCAGAGAACGAGGCCGCCGCGCGGGCCGCGCAGAGTTTTATGCGTGGTGGTGGAAACAAAATCGGCGTGCGGCACGGGGCTGGGATGAATTCCCGCAGCGACGAGCCCGGCGATGTGCGCCATGTCGACGAAGAACAAAGCATTCACGGCGCGCGCAATTTCGGCGAAGCGCGCGAAATCGATGATGCGCGCATAGGCACTGGCGCCGGCGACGATCATTTTCGGCTGATGCTCGCGCGCGAGGCGCTCGACTTCGTCGTAATCAATCGTTTCGGTTTCCTTGGTGACGCCGTAGGGAATGAATTTGTAGGTGCGGCCGGAAAAATTCAGCGGATGGCCGTGCGTCAGATGGCCGCCGTGCGCGAGATTCATTCCGAGCACCGTGTCGCCGGGCTGAAGAGTCGCCAGGTAAACGGAGATATTCGCCTGCGTGCCGGAATGCGCCTGCACGTTGGCGTGCTCGGCGCCGAATAACGCTTTTGCGCGCTCGATGGCCAGGCGCTCGACCTTGTCGACATTTTCGCAACCGCCGTAATAGCGCTTGCCGGGATAGCCTTCCGCGTATTTATTGCTGAAGACAGAGCCCATCGCTTCCATGACGGCTTCGGAAATGAAATTTTCCGAGGCGATCAGTTCGAGGCCCGTGGCCTGGCGGCGGACTTCGTCGCGCAGCGCATCGGCGACTTCGGGATCGACTTCGGCGAGCGGACGAGACATTCTCTTGAGTTCAGGGCTTTCCAGCTCAGAGCGGCGAAGTTCGGGAGTTTCCGGCGTCATGGGATGTTTGTTCCTTTCGCGGCGGAAATGGTTTGCCCGCCCAGCGCAATTTCAGTTGCCGTGGCGATTTGCGGCGATTGTAAAGCGCGGAATTGCGCTTTGCAATTTGCGAATGTGGATGGTGCGTTAGGGAAGGAATAGGAAGGCAAACGGCGAAAAACAGGCCGTTTTAAGAATGCAAATCTGTACCGATTAGAAAGGGGTGCAGTTGTTTGTTTTGTGTAAGTTACGGGGAATTCTAATAATTTGCTGTACCGATTAGAAATGCCCGAAATGCGCGGCGTACGCGCGGCGATGGCACTCGGAACAAAGAAAGCCGAGCTGCTCGGATGCGCTTCTGCAGCGCGCAGAATGGGTGTTTCGCAATTCAGAGCGAAAAGGCGGCCGCAGCATCCAGCCATGGCTCGATGAACGACTGTGTGCGGCCATTGATTTGTCATGTTGCTCGCCATATCGTGCGCCTCGAAAACGGGCTCTCGCGCCCACAAATAAGCTAGCACGAGGTTGGGCGGGATGATAGAGCGAGCCGCTGTGAATTTTGAGGCTCGCCGCGCGGATTACATACTTGAGTGCTACGCTTTAGGACCTCGCTATCCGGGATGAAGTCGATTTCCGTCTTGACCGGATGAGGCACGGGAGATTTTCGGATGATTCAGCTCGTTTTCAGATTCATCATCGGCGGGGTTGTTGTCTCGCTATTCGCCGTTTTAGGAGATCTGCTCAAACCGCAGAGCTTCGCCGGATTGTTCGGAGCAGCTCCCTCGGTGGCGCTGGCAACTCTCGGACTAACGATCTTTGCCGATGGAAAGCTGTATGCGGCGGAAGAGGGCCGGTCCATGATCGCGGGTGCAGCCGCGTTTTTTTTGTATGCCTGCCTGTGCGTTCATCTTTTGGCAAGGAAGCGATGGGGTGCGGCGGCAGCGACGGTCTCTTCACTCGCCCTTTGGCTTGTTTGCGCGCTGGGCCTGTGGCTTCTGTTGCTGAGATGAGACCCCGATGAGAATCCATTTCGAGCTCGCGGCCCTGAAAAAAATCAAATGGCAAGAATACGCCATTCGTTTCCTGTTCGGAGGCGCAATTACCGCCGTAGCGGGCATATTGGCGAACCGATTCGGACCCGTGGTTGGCGGGCTCTTTCTGGCGTTTCCAGCCATCTTTCCAGCGAGCGCGACGCTAGTGGAGAAACATGAAACGGAAAAGAAGCAAAATGCGGGAATGGCCGGGACGATTCGAGGCAGGCAAGCGGCGGCCTTGGATGCGCGCGGCGCAGCCATGGGGAGTATCGGGCTGGCCTGCTTTGCGATTTCAGTCTTGAAGTTGCTGCCTGTTTGCAGCTCCGCGGTGGCGCTGCTGGCCGCGACCGCCGTTTGGTGTACCATCTCGACTCTGATTTGGAGGCTGCGGCGCGTAGCGCGCGTTCCGTGATGCTACGGGCGCACAGCTAAGCGAACGCTTGATTGCCGAAACGGAAGTACGAGCGGGGCTTGTCGAGCATTTTTTTTGGTGATATATAAAGATTGATTTTCTTCGCGAGACGCTTCAACATTGATGGCGGAATTACCGCGTGGAACGATTTCGGATGTTTTCGGAGAGAGCTAAATGGCGTATGTGATTGCGGAGCCCTGCATCGGAACCAAAGACTCGGCGTGCGTTGACGTTTGCCCGGTGGATTGCATCCATCCGCGCAAGGACGAGGCGGACTTCGAGAGCGAAAAGCAGCTCTACATCAATCCCGAGGAGTGCATTGATTGCGGCGCGTGCGTCCCGGTGTGCCCGGTAACGGCGATTTTCGCGCTTGAGGATTTGCCGGAGAAATGGTCGAGCTACACGGCGATCAACGCGGATTGGTTCAAGACGAAAAAAGCAAAAGCGTAGAGTTTTCGGGCAGCACGGGATTGCATGGGAGCGGCGAGCGCCACGTTCGCCGCTTTTTGTTTTTCGGCGGCGTCAACTAAATTTCGAAGGCGATGTAGTTGCCTTCGCGCGCGACGCCCGCCAGAGTGCGCTTGCGCAGTTCGTCAAAAGTGGTCTCGAACAGGATCTTTTCCACGGCGGCTTGAACGTCCTGCCAGACTTGCTTCAGGCCGCAGGAATTTTCCTCCGGGCAGGAATCGCGCCGCTGCAGATCGAGTTGGACGCAACTGGATTGCGAGAATTTGCCGTCGACCACGCGGAGAACTTCGCCGATGGAAATGCGCTCAGGAGATCGCGCGAGGGTATAGCCGCCGCGGACGCCGCGATGGCTGGCCAGCAAACCGGCGCGCTTGAGCAGGAGCAGAATCTGTTCCAGATATTTCAGCGGTATTTTGTGGTTCTCCGCAATTTCGTGAATGGTGACCACCTGCGGATATTTCAAGCTGAGGTAAAGGACCGCTTTCGCCGCGTACTCGCCCTTCGCGCTGATTCGCATTCGAGGGACTCTCGACAGACAGCATTCCATAGGCCATCGGGAGTGTCAACGTTGGCAGTGTCAACTTCGCGGAGCTGAGCCGCGAGCAAGTGCGCGCAGATTTTCGCGGCGCAATTTTCGCAATTATGGCACTATGTGTCCACCAGCGGCGCGGCGAAGTCTGGGCCGAGCGATGCCATCGAAAAGGCTCCGGCGCGAGGATTTGGCGTTGATTCGCGGGTGAGCTGGCGTGCAACCGCGCTGAAGGCAAATGGCAAGAAAAACTAGCAGGCATCTAAGGGAGGAACACCGTTGAAAATTCTCCTGCGCGCATTCTTGCTGACGCCATTTGCGGCATTTCTGGTCGCGGGCGCGTTTTCGCAGCCGCAGCAGGCTTCGCCGCAAAGCCAAAACGTCCAGATCATCAATATGACGGCGAGGAAATATAAGTTCACACCGTCGCCGATACACGTCAAGAAGGGAACCAAGGTCGAGCTGCGCATCACCGCGATGGATCACAATCACGGATTCAAAATCAACGTGTACCCGGACGGCGCGGATACGAAAGGCGCGCCGGGGCTGGTCTTCACGTCCCCGCGAGGGTGCTGGAAGCTGCGGAAGGGCCAGGTGACGACGATTGACTTCATCGCGGAGACGCCGGGAAGCTATCCGTTCAAGTGCTGCGTCTTTTGCGGATTCGGCCACATGGGAATGAAGGGCGAACTGATCGTCGATGAATAGAGGCGAGTAGCGGGGCGAGCCAGTCGCGCGCGCGATTCGCGAAGACCAAATCGGCGGCCTCGAAACTTCTACGTTTTCTGCGCGACCTTCTGCAGGGCCATCTGAGCCAATTTTGCAGTCTCGAACCGTGCGCGTTTGGCTACGCGCGGCTCGGACATTTCTTTTTTCACGCGCGCCAGCCTGGCTTGCCAGACTCTTTCTTGGGTTTTGATTTTCGCCATGCAGCCATGGTGGCACAAAAGCAAAAAATTCCACGTTCAATCTGGGACACTCGGTTTGCCGTCTGCGCGGCGCTCCGAACCAGCGATCCGGCCGGCGAATTCGATATGCGGTGTTTCGCATGGGAAATTTTCTGCGCCGCGCGCCACTGCGTCGAGCCATCGTCTGCCCGCCTCGCGTAACGCCGCGAGATTGACGCCGCGATGCTCGCTGGGGAATTTCGCCAGCTTATCGAGGCCTGCCTCGAGCAATGATTTCACCCCGGCGAAATTGCCGCGTGCGTGATGATGAAATGCGGCAGCGAGTTGAATCATGCCCTGCAAGAACAGTTTGTCGTCCGTGGCGGCGGTCGGCCTGCCTCGGCGGGCAAGCCTGCCGGGGCAGGCAAGCCAAAGTTCTTCCCAAACCTCGTGAGCTTTGAAAAATTCTCCGGAGTTGAATAGAGTGATCCCGCGGCGAAGCGTCTCGTAATCGAATTCGGCGGCGTTGATGATGATTGCGGCTCCCGTAAGATTGCTTTGCGGCGCGCGTTCATCATAGCAGAGCGCATTTGCAGGAGCGCAAGTCCACTCCCCAGCTAACACTTCGGAAAATTGGCGGCTCCAGGCCTCCGCAAGGGCCGGGGGATCATCGAATCCTTGCGGGCTTCGCTGGTAAGAACCGCCGGAGCCGCGTATTCTGGAATTCGCACGTGGAGCGTAAACGTGGCCCGTTTCAACGTTGTCCTTCTGATTCACGCGCACCAGCCGGTTGGGAATTTCGACGATGTGATCGAGCGCGCGTACAAATTGTCGTATTTGCCCTTCGTTCAACTGTTGCTTCGCCACCCTTTTTTGCGCGCGGGACTGCACTATTCGGGCGGGCTTCTCGAATGGATCGAAAAAGCGCATCCGGAATATTTCAAAAGCCTGAGAACGCTGGTGGATCGCGGCCAAGTGGAGCTTGTGGGTGGCGGATTTTACGAGCCGATTTTGATTGCGATCCCAAAAGAGGATGCGCGCGAGCAGATCGAGCGCCTGGCTAAGTATCTTTTCGAAAATTTCGGTCAGCGGCCACGCGGCGCATGGCTTGCGGAGCGCGTTTGGGAACCTCAGCTTCCTTCGCTGCTCGCGTCCGCGGGCGTCGAATACTCGCTGGTCGACGATAACCATTTCCTCGATGCTGGATTCGATCCCCAGCAGCTCTTCGGGAGTTTTGTCGCCGAGGATCAAGGCCTTGGCGTGCGGCTGATCCCGGGGCTGAAAGCCCTTCGGTATCTCATTCCCTATCGCACTCCGGAGGAAGTGATCGGATTTTTTCGCGACGCGGCCCGCGAGCGTCCGGGCGGGATCGCGGCGATGGGCGACGACATGGAGAAGTTTGGACTTTGGCCGGGCACCCACGAACATTGCTACACGAACGGCTGGCTCGAAAGTTTCGTTGCGGCGCTCGAAGCGAATCAGAACTGGCTCGCCAGCGTACCGCCCGGCGAAGCGGTTTTCTCGCAAACGCCACTCGGGCGCGCGGACCTGCCCGCGTGCTCGTACATCGAAATGATGGAATGGGCGCTGCCCACTTCGGCGCGCGTGCGTTTCCAGTCGCTCGAAAGGGAATTCGCGACGCGCGCGGACGTTCTGGTATTTTTGCGCGGCGGGTTCTGGCGCAATTTTTTGACTAAGTATCCCGAAGCGAATCTGATGCAGAAAAAAATGATGCTGGTCTCGAAAAAGCTGCGCGCGCTGGAAGGGAAATTGAGCGGCAACGCCGCGGCCCTCCAGCAGTTCCAGAAAGCGAAAGCCGATCTCCTGCGCGGGCAATCGAATGACGCCTACTGGCACGGCGTATTCGGAGGCCTGTACGCTCCGCATCTGCGCAGCGCCGTGTGGGGGCCGCTGGTGCGGGCGGAATCTTTCGCGGATGCGGCCGCGCATGCGGGCGGGAAATTTGCCGAATGCGAGCGCGGGGATCTGGATTTTGACGGCCACGAAGAAATCTACGTAACGACGGATCGCGCGGCTGTCCTTCTTTCGGCGGATGATGGAGGAACGGTCGAGGCCATGGATTTTCGTCCCGCGGGAGTAACCATCATCAATTCGCTGATGCGCCGCCCGGAGGCGTATCACGCGCGGCTGGGCCAGACGAATGCCGGCGCGGAACGCGTTACATCGATTCACGATCAAGTCCGCGCGAAAGAGCCGGGTCTCGAGCAGCACTTGCACTATGATCGCTGGGCGCGGAACTCGTTCCGCTTGCTGCTCTTTCCCCAGCAAAGATCGCAGGAGGATTACGAGAAATTGCGGCTCGGAGAAAATGAGGCCATCGCGGGCGGCCCGTTCCGCGTGCGCCAGGCAAGCGCGGCGAAGGTGAGCTTTGTTGCGGAGGCGCCGGACGGCGATTGGAGCGTTGAAAAGATATTTTCATTTTCTGCTCCGGGCGATAGCTTCCGCGTGACTTGCGATTTGGCAATCACGCACGCGGGGAAAGTTCCCGTGAGCATGGACGTGGGTCTCGAACTGATCGTGAATTTCCTGGCGCCCGATGCGCCGGACCGCTACATCGAAGCCGCGGGCAAAAGGCATCCGCTGCGATGGTCCGGGGCGGCGGCTGCCTTCGAGCTGCGCATCGTGGACGAATGGCAAAAAGTGAGCGTCACGGTGCAGGCGCCGGACGCACGCGATTACTGGGTCGCGCCGATTGAAACAATTTCAGAATCCGAGGAAGGATTCGAGCGCGTCTATCAAGGCTCGCAAGTTCTCGCTGCGTGGCCCGCCGAGTTTCAGCCGGGACGCGCGTGGACTGGCCGGCTCATCTTCACCGTTGCGCCGTTTCGCTGAGATCAAACCGTCGAGCGGTTGCTCCGCGCGACGAGCCTCTGTTACAGTTGCTCGCGGAGGTGCGAATGGCAGTCCCACAAGAATTGCTGGACATCCTCGTATGCCCGGTCTGCAAAACTCCCGTGAAGATAACTGGCGACAAGCACGGCCTGAAATGCTCGACGTGCCGCCGCGTGTACCCCATTCGCGACGACATTCCCGTGATGCTCGTGGACGAAGCCCGCATTGAGCCATCGTGATCCATCTTCTCTGTTGTCCAGTTTGCCCGAGGGCGCGCCAGTCCTAATCGTTCGTCTTCGCTCGCTGGGCGATGTGGTTCTCTTGACCCCCGCGCTTTCCGCGCTGCACGCCTGGCGGCCGGATTTGCGATTGTGCGTGCTGGTTGAGCCGTTTTGCGCACCGCTGCTGGAAGGCAATCCCGCCGTCGCGGAACTTTTGCTGATGAAAGGTTTTCTCGCGGCGGCGAGAGATCTGCGCCACCGCCATTTTCCAGTTGTCTATAATCAGCACGCAGGGCCGAGCAGCGCGCTGCTCGTGGCGGCTATCGGCGCGCCGCAGCGCGTGTGCTGGACGCGGCGGCAATTCTCGTTTGTCTATAATGTGCTGGTTCCCGATCCCGGCGGCCGCATACACACCGTCGAGCATCGCATCGAGCAATTTTACGCAACGGGCCTGCCCCGCAGGCCGATCCCGCCGGCGCGCGTCTATCCGCAGCCGGATGCTGTCGCGGCGGTTGCGGACGTGCTTTCCGCGCGAGGCATCGCGGCAGGAACTCCCTACGCTGTCCTGCACCCCGGCGCGAAATATTTCACCAAGCGATGGGCGATCGATAAATTTCTGGCGCTCGCCCGGTGGTTGCGGGAGAAGCATGGCATCGAACCGGTGTTCAATCTCGGGCTTGGCGAAGCTGAAATCGCCGCGGAAGTTCGCCACCAGTGCGGCAACGAATTTGTACTTCTCGATTCGCTCGGCCTCCGCCAGTTGATTGCCTTGATTGCCGGATGCCGCATGTTCATTGGCAACGATAGCGGGCCCGCGCATATCGCTTCCGCGCTCGCGCGTCCGGTCGTCGCAATTTTCGGGTCGAGTAGTTCCGTGCACTGGCGCCCGTGGCAGACGAAGCATCGCGTGGTGCAAAATGATTTTCCGTGCAATCCCTGCCGCGGCGATCGCTGCTATGCGTTCGCCGAGCCGAGATGTATCTTGTCCGTCACGTTTGACCAGGTTTGCGATGCGGCCGATGGGTTGCTGGGGGAAACGTCCGTGAGTGCGGATGGGGTCGGTTCATCGGCATTGCAAAGCAGAGCATCACAATAAATTGCGCGCTTCGGTTTGCGCGTTTCAATCCATGCGGTGATGGAAGGGAACACTCGATGAGCAGTTTTATTTCAAGGAAGCGGCGAATTCGCGTGCTGGAGCGCATGAAAGGCCGCCGGCTCGCCGTGGTGGGCGACTGGATGCTCGACCGCTACGTTTGGGGCGCGGCGAATCGCATTTCGCCGGAAGCCGCCGTGCCGATCGTGGATTTCGCGAAGCAGAGCGAGACGCTGGGAGGCGCGGGAAACGTGGCCGCGAACCTGGCGGCGCTGGGCGCGCGCGTGGAAGCGTTTGGAGCGATTGGCGAGGATGAAGCAGGCGAAGCAATTCGGCGTGAGATGCGCGGGGAGGGGCTGGCGGGAAAGGGCATCATCGAAGTGAAAGGCCGTCCGACGACCTTGAAGACGCGCATCATCGCGCGGCAGCAGCAGGTGGTTCGCGTGGACCGCGAAGTCCGCACGCCTTTGCCTGCGCCAATGGAAGAGCAGCTCCTGAAGCGTATTTTCGCCGCGCTCAAATCGCTCGATGCACTGGTCATTTCCGATTACGACAAAGGCGTCGTCAGTGATTCGCTGGCCGAACGCGTGCTGGACGCATGCGCGCGCCGCAGCATTCCAACATTTATCAAGCCAAAATGGTCGCGCCTTCCCTCGTACCGCGGCGCGACGGTGGTGATTTGCAATCGCGGGGAGGCGGAGTTTCTCGTCACACGTGCGCTCGATACGCAGGAATCCGTGATCGAGGCGGGCCGCGCGCTGCTCGCGCATTTTGGCTGCTCGGCAGTGGTGATCACGCGCGGCGCGGAGGGCTTGAGTCTCTTCGAGCGCGATGCGCTTGAAAATGACCCGCGCGGCTTTCATGTGGCCGCGCTCAATCAGGAAGTGCCGATGGGGCTTATGGGCCGGGCGCCCGTTCGCGGCGCGAAGAATGGCCGCCAGGTGTTCGATGTTACGGGCGCGGGCGACACGGTGCTGGCAACGATGGCGTTGGCGAGCGCGAGCGGCGCATCGCTGCGCGAAGCGGCGCTGCTGGGAAACGCGGCGGCGGGCGTGGTGGTGGCTAAGCTGGGGACCGCGACGCTAACGCGAGAAGAGCTGGGGGCGGCGTTGCGCGAATGAGGCGCGACATCGAGGGCGGCGGGAAACTGAGCGACTGCGTGCTGCGATCCACCCAGATGATGACTGTCTTCGTTTTGTTTTGCTGCTCTGGATCATTTTTCGGGAACGGCTGATACGGGCTGATGCGCACGCGCACCGCGACGCTATTGCTCTTCGGCGGCGCGGATGCGGAATCAATTCGGAAGCTTTTCACCGGGCCGTAATAGCCGCCGGGTCCCCAGTCCTCCTGAAAATCGCGGAACGAATAGCTGGGCATGGCTTTCCACAATTGGTACGCCTGCTGCATATTGCCCGCGGCGAGCGTGCTGAAAAACGTGTTGACGGTCTTTTCTTCCGCGCGATAACGCACGGCGCGCCACACGAAAAACGCGATGGCCAGCACCACCACCACTCCCAGCAAAATGTATCGCGGAGTTTTCGACGGCGGCGGTTGATTAGCTTCGAGCAGGCTCACGATGTTTCCTCCGCGCTTCTTTCATATTTGGCGCTTGAAGAGCGCGATGCTGCTAGTGATCATCAGCGCCGAAAATCCCATTAAAATTAACACGTCGCGGTAGATGCCTTCAATACCGCTGTTGCGCAGCAGTAGGTTGCGCAGCGCATGTACCGTGTAAGTGAACGGGTCGACGACGGAAATCCATCGCAGCCAGAAGGGAAATCCATTCGTCGGATAAATGGCTCCGGAGGGGAAAAAGAGGAGCGTATTCAAAACGCCGAAAACCGCGCGGGGCACGAGCGGATCGTCGACGCGCACCATCACCAGGAACATGAAACTGATCATCGTCAGCGAAGCGATTCCCACCACGATGATCAAATAAAACAGGCGCACCGGATCCCACAGGCGCGGAATTCCCGCGATCAATCCGCCGATGAACGTCAGCACCAGCCCGGCCATCAGGCCTTTCGCCGTCCCGGCCAGATTCAGGCCCATCACCAGCTCGGATTTGTGAATCGGCGTCACCAGATAGCCTTCGTGCAGGCCGCGCGCTTTGTCGTCGATGAATGTGATTCCCCCGCCGATCATGGCCACAATGAAAATCGCCATGGCAATCGATCCGGGCAGCAAATACTTCACGTAGGGAATATAGGGATAGATTTCGACGGTGTTGAGCGCGACCGCGCTGGCCAGGCGCGGCGTCACTTGCGGGGAATTGAGCTGGTCGACGACGCCCTGCATCTCCGTTTCGAGCGAACTCGAAACGAACAGGTCGGTATTGTCGACGATCAGCGCGATTCGCGGCCGGTCGTTCGCGTAGGTGCGCCGCGAAAAGTTTTCGGGAATTTCCACCACGCCGCTCACGAGTCCGGCGCGCAGATCGTCCAGCGCGCGCGGCATGGAGTTGTAATTGACCACGTGAAACATCTTCGGCCCCGTGGCCACGCCCGCGAAGCCTTCGCGCACGCGCCACGATTCCGCCGTGTGATCCATGTCCACGACGCCCACCGTGACATTCGTGATTTTGCCGCCGAAGGCGTAGCCGAGCACGATGAGCTGCATCAGCGGGAAAATCATCGAGCTCATCATCAGCGCGGGGCTGCGGAAGAATTTCCGCAAGTCCCGCTCGACGAGCGCCCACATGCGATAAAATTTCATGGCCGCGGTTCCGTATCCCTTCTAGCGATAGAGGTGGCGAATGTCATAGCCCGCGCCTTCGTTGGCCGTATCGCGCAACGCGTTTCCCGTGTAGTGCAAGAACACATCATCGAGAGTGGTGCCCTGGACGGTCACGCGCTTCACGGTGACGTTTTTCGCGCGCGCCAGATCCATCAGCGCGGCCACGGTCGCGGGCCCGTCGTTCGACGCGATATGCACGGCGCCGTCGCGCGCCGCCACGCTCGCGGCATGCGAAAGTTTTTGCAATTGCTCGATCCAGTCCTCTGGCGCGTTCGCGAATTCGGCTTCCACGGCGTCCGTGCCGGGAATGCTGTCTTTGAGCCGCATCGGCGTATCCAAGGCGACAAGCTTGCCGTGATCCACGATGGCGATGCGGTCGCACAATTTGTCGGCCTCGTCCATGTAATGCGTCGTCAGCAGAATGGTCAGATGGGATTCATCGCGCAGCCGCCGGATCATCTCCCAGACGTTCGTGCGCGAAACGGGATCCAATCCCGTGGTCGGTTCGTCGAGAAACATGATTTTCGGCGAGTGCACCAGGCCGCGTGCGATTTCCAGCCTCCGGCGCATGCCGCCGGAAAAAGTTCGCACGAGCTTGGATTTGAATTTCAGCAAATCGACGGAGTCGAGCAGCCGGTTGATCAATTCCGCGCGCTGGTCCGCCGGAACGCCGTAGAGCTTCGCGTGAATCAGCATATTTTCCTGCGCGGTCAGCTCGGGATCGGACGTGAACGCTTGCGGAATCACGCCAAGCGCGTGGCGTACGGCATCTTGTTCGTGAGCAATGTCGAATCCGCCGACGCGCGCCACGCCCGACGTAATCGGCGTCAGCGTGGTGAGCATGCGAATCAGCGTGGTCTTGCCCGCGCCGTTCGGTCCCAGCAGTCCGAAGATTTCGCCGTCTTCGACGGTGAAACTGACCGCGTTCACGGCGGTCAACTCGCCGAACTGCTTCGTCAATTTGTCGACTTCAATCGCGTGCATTTGAGCCGCTCGCTCTGGCGCGCGGAATTGCCAGGACTCGCGCGACGGGATGCGTAGTTCGCCGGACGCGTTCAATCACAGTCGCGCCCACCAATGTTTTTTCTCGGCCTTCGTCGCTAGCAGCACGGTGGCCGTCATGCCGGTGAAAAATCGATGCTGGGGATTGGGAAGCGACACTTTGATCGCGAACGTTTTAATGTCGCGTTTCGTCCGGCTGACGTCGCGCTGCGTCGCGAAAGCACCCTCGACGCCCTTGAAGAAGACATTTCCATGGACGATCTCGCCGGACGGCAGCTCAATCGGCATCGACTGTCCGAATCGGATCGAGTCGATATAAGTTTCCGGCACGTCGGCGCGCACCCACAGATCATCCGTGTCCACCAGCACGACAATGGGACTTCCTTCCTGCACCACTTCGCCCTGCTTCGCCACGCGCACGGAAACGATCCCGTTGATCGGCGCATATACTTTCGCGTACCCGAGCTGCACTTCGTCTTCATCTTTGGTGGCGATTGCTTGTTTCATTTGCGCGGCCGTCGAGGCAATCTGGCTGCGCAACACGCCAACTTGCTTGCGGTTCGCCTCGGCGACTCCCAGCGCCGCCTGCGCCGATTTCACCTGCGCGGCCATGGAATTGACGCTTGCCTGCGAGGCTTTGTACGTCGCCACGGCGGTATCGCGATCCTGCGCGGCAATAATTCCGGAGGAAAAGAGGCTCACGCTTCGGCTCATGTTGGCCGCGTTGAGCTGCAGCGTGGCCTTCGCCTGCTCGAGCTGCGCCTGGCTCGACATAAAGTTGGCTTGCGCGGCGCGCACTGCGGCGGCGGTTTGGCTGTCGATCATTCCCAGATTCGCCCGCGCTTGCGTCACTTGCGCCTGCAAGCTGCCGATCGCCGCGGTTTGCGCCGCCACCTGCGCTTGGAGCGCCGCGCTGTCCAGATCCGCGATCAGATCGCCTTTTTTAACCTGCGAGCCTTCCTGTACGGTCAATTTCACGATCCGCCCCGTCATCTGCGGGCTGACGATCACTTCGTTGCCGTCCACCACGCCGATGAGCCGATACCCTTTGTCCTTTGGCGTGGTGATCAAATAAATGGTCAGCGCGATCAAAAATAAAGCGCCGAGCAGGCTGAAGAATTTGCGTCCGTTCATCGCGACCTCGCAGGCGTGCGGAACAGCCCGTGTTCGAGCAGATCGATCACCGCGCGCTTGTGCTCGGCCACCGCGCGCGGCTGCAACGCGTCGCGCCCCAATAGCACGCTGTGCACGGGCGCTCCCGAGAAATAGAAAACGATCATGGCAATGATATTGATGACCGTGTGGCCGGGGTCCACGCGACGGAACTCGCCGCACGCAATTCCTTTGCGGATTACGCTCGCGAGTTGCTTATGTCCCTCGCGGAAATATTCGCGCGCCAGCCATTCGAACTGTTCCGGCGATTCCATCATCAATTGCTGCATCAGCCGCGCGTAGTTGGGATACAGCGTGCGGAATTTGAAGTAACCGTCCACGAACGCGAGAATCAGTTGCTTGCGCGACGCATCCGGTAGTTTTTCCGCCTCGATCAACCGCTGCGCGTGGCCGAAAAGATTTTTGAAGACGGCGCGATGCAGCCGTTCCTTGCTCCCGAAATAATAGTGGAGCATGGCCTTGTTCACGTGCGCAGCCCGTGCAATTTCCTCGGTACGCGCTCCCGCAAGTCCGTGCGCGGCAAAAATTCGCTCCGCGGCGGCCAGGATGCGCTGCGCCGTTGCGGAACTCTCGACTTTTTTGCGTCCTCGGTGCATAGCCAGCTCAGCGATTCACGCGCGTCATCATCGACTCGTTGTAGCGCGGACCAGACGCGACGCCCTGCGGCGCGGCTTCGTTGATGCGCTTCAGCTCTTCCGGCGTCAGCCGAATATCAATCGCCGCGAGATTTTCCTCGAGATACGTCCGGCGCTTCGTCCCGGGAATCGGAACGATGTCCGGACCCTGCGCCAGCAGCCATGCGAGCGCCAGCTGCGAAGGCTGGCAGCGTTTCTGCGCGGCAATTTCGTTGATGCGGTCCACGACGCGAAGATTTTTATTGAAATTCTCGTCCTGAAAGCGCGGGGAATTCCGCCGGTAATCGTCCGCCGCGAGATCCTCGAAGCGCCGGATTTTGCCGGTCAGGAACCCGCGTCCCAGCGGGCTGTACGGCACAAATCCGATGCCCAGTTCCCGGCAAACGCCGAGAATCTCGTCTTCCGGCTCGCGCGACCAGAGGGAATACTCGGTCTGCAGCGCGCTGATGGGATGGGTTGCGTGCGCTTTGCGAATCGTCGCCGGCGCGGCCTCCGAGAGTCCGAGGTAACGCACCTTGCCCTGCTCGACCAGGCGCGCCATCGCGCCAACCGTTTCTTCGATGGGCGTGTTCGGATCGACGCGATGCTGGTAATAGAGATCGATGCTCGGAATTCCTAGCCGTTTCAGGCTCGCTTCGCACGCGCTCTGCACGTATTCCGGCCGCCCATTCACATCGACGAATGGCCCATCCGGTTGGCGCACCGCTCCGAATTTCGTCGCGACAATCACTTCATTGCGCCGGCCGCGAATCGCTTTGCCGACAAGCTGTTCGTTGCGCCCCGAGCCGTAGACGTCGGCTGTGTCGAGGAACGTCAGCCCCAGATCGATCGCGCGGTGCAGGGTAGCGATGGATTCCTTGTCATCGCGGCCCGCGTAAAAATCCGACATGCCCATGCACCCCAGCCCGACTGCGGAAACCACCAGGCTGCTCTTGCCCAATCTCCGGTATTCCACGTTGCTCCTCCGTGTCGCGTTTGAAAGCGCTCTCTGGCAAACAATAATTTAACTAACCGGTTAGTTTAATAAAGGCGGGTAAAATGTCAAGAGGTAAAATTGCAGGGAGGGGAGAGGTTAGCCCTCGAGCGCGCCGCCCGAGCCCGCCGGCAGGTCGATCGAATATTTCGTGCGCGCTTTTTCCTGATGCTGCTCAAGGGCCAAATCGACCAGGCGGCTGATGAGTTCGCTGTACGGAATCCCGCTCGCTTCCCACATTTTGGGGTACATGCTGATGCTCGTGAAGCCGGGAATCGTATTGACTTCGTTGAGATAGATTTTGCCGGTGCCGCGCTCCAAAAAGAAATCCACGCGTGCCATCCCCGTGCATTCAATCGCGCGGAAGGCGCGCACGGCGTACTCCTGGAATTGCGCCACTTGCTTTTTATTCAGCTTCGCGGGAATCTCGAGCCGCGTTCCGCTCTCAAGATATTTTGCCGCGTAGTCGTAAAATTCCCGGTGCGGAATAATTTCGCCGGGAATCGACGCTTTCGGCTCATCATTTCCCAGCACGGAGACTTCGATCTCGCGACCCCGAATCGCGCGCTCCACCAGAATTTTCTGCGCGAATTCAGCGGCCAGATCGAGCGCCGCGGGAAGCTCGGCCGCATTGCTTACGCGCGTCATACCTACGGACGATCCCAGCGTTGCCGGCTTCACGAACAGCGGAAACCGAAATTTCTTTTTCACAGCGACCAGTATTTCGCCGCGTTTGGTTTCCCATTCATGGCGCGAAATCGCCAGCGCCGCGACCACGGGAATGCGCGCCTCGCGAAACAGCCGCTTCTGCAAATCCTTATCCATCCCGACCGCCGAGCCCAGAACGCCCGCGCCGACGTAAGGCACTCCCGCGAGCTCGAGAAGCCCCTGCACCGTGCCGTCTTCTCCAAACGTCCCGTGGAGCACGGGAAAAATCACGTCGATCTTCACGCTCGGCTGCGCCGATCCGCCCAGGGACACGAGCGCCGAGGAGCCCGGATCCGGCGGCAGCACGACGCGCTCGCCGGTTTTCAGTATTTCCGGCAGCAATTTGTGCGCGTTCGTTCCCACGAGCCAGCGTCCGTCCTTGGTGATTCCGATCGGCACGGCTTCGTACTTTTCCGTGTCGAGCGCGCGGATTACGGAAGCCGCCGACGCCAGCGACACTTCATGCTCGCCCGAACGTCCGCCGAACAAGATCCCGATTCGCAATCTTTTATTGTTAGCCATGAGTGTAAATCCGCGCCGCGCCGAAAATTCCCATGCGCATCACAGAATTTTCTTTCCCAGCCCCGACAGGATCAGCTCCACGCCGAGCGTCGCCGTTTTATTGTGCAAATCAATTACGGGATTGATCTCAACCAGCTCAAACGAAACCAGCGCGCGGCTGTCCGCGATCATTTCGAGCGCCAGATGCGCTTCGCGATACGTCACGCCGCCGCGCACGGGCGTGCCGACGCCGGGCGCTTCCGAGGGATCGAGAAAATCCATGTCCAGGCTCACGGCGACGCCATTCGTGTCGTCGGTCGCGAATCGCAACGCCTCGGCCATTACGTCGCGCATGCCGCGCTCGTCGATTTCGCGCATGGTGAAAATATGTACGCCGGAATCCTTGACCAGCTTGCGCTCTTTCGTGTCCAACTCGCGAATTCCCACCATCGCGATATTGCGCGGCTCGACTTTCGGCTTGAACCCGCAAAGCTCGGTCAGCTCCGGCGGTCCATATCCCATGATCGCCGCGAGCGGCATTCCGTGGACGTTTCCCGAAGGGCTGGTGTCCGGCGTGTTCATGTCTCCGTGCGCGTCCAGCCAGATGAAACCGATGCGCTTCGATTGCTTGCGGAAAAATGACGACACGCCTGCGACCGATCCCGCGGCAATCGAATGATCGCCGCCCAGCACGATCGGCATCATTTCTTCTTTCAGCGTGCGCTCAACCGTTTCGGCGAGGCCCTGGCAAGTCTCCGCGATTTCGTTCAGGTATTTCGCGCGCTTGTCGCCATAGTGCTGCTCTTCCGGCTGTTTTACGGAGATGTTGCCGATATCCTCGACCGGATAGCCGAGCTGCTTCAGCCGCGCCTGCAATCCCGCGACGCGCAGCGCCGATGGCCCCATGTCCACGCCGCGCCGGCTGGCGCCCAGGTCCATCGGCACACCGAGAATGCGAATTTTTTGAGCCATGCGATGCTTGTCCCCCTGAAGAAACAGGCAGGCGAAGCAGTCCTAAGGATATACGCGATAAAGCATCCGGGGAAAGGGGATGACTTCGCGAATGTGCTCGGTTCCGCAAATCCACGCGACGGTGCGTTCCAGGCCGAGTCCAAACCCTGCGTGCGGCACGCTGCCATAACGCCGCAAATCGAGATACCACTGGAACGATTCCTCGGGCAGATTGTTCTGGCGCAGCCGCTCGACCACGGTTTCGTAGCTCGACAGGCGCTCGCCGCCGCCAATAATTTCGCCGTAGCCTTCCGGCGCAATCATGTCGAAGCTCAGCGAAAGTTCCGGCCGCGCCGCATCCGTGGCCATATAAAAGGCCTTCATCGCCGCGGGATAGCGGTGAATGATTACGGGCTTGTCGAATTCCTTCGAGATGATTGTTTCCTCGTCGCCGCCGAAATCATCGCCCCACTTCGCCGGATTTCCGTTTTTCTGCAGAACTTTAATTGCTTCGTCGTACATGATTCGCGGAAACGGAGGCTTGATGTTTTCAAGCTTGCTGACGTCGCGCTTCAGCATCTCCAGTTCGCGCGCGCGATTTTTTACCACCGACTGCACCACGGCGCTCACAAGGCCTTCGCCGAGCAACATCATGTCTTCGAGGTGCGCGTACGCCGCCTCCGGCTCGAGCATCCAAAATTCCGTCAAGTGCCTTCGCGTTTTCGATTTTTCCGCGCGAAATGTAGGCCCGAAGCAATAGACTTTCCCGAGAGCGGCGGCCGTCGCCTCGACGTAAAGCTGCCCGGACTGCGTCAGATACGCCTTCTGATCATCGATGTAATCCACTTCGAAAAGCGTGGTTGTGCCTTCGCACGCGGCGGGGGTAAAAATCGGCGCGTCCGTCAGCGTGTAGCCCTGGCTGTCCATGAAATTGCGCGCCGCGCGCTCCGCTTCGGCGCGAATCCGCAAAATCGACGCTTGCCGCGGCGTGCGAATCCACAAATGCCGCTGGTCGAGCAAAAAATCGACGCCATGCTCCTTGAGCTGGATCGGATACGGCGCGGATTCCGGAACGCGCTGCACCACTTCGACGCCGCTCACGTGCAGCTCGAATCCTCCCGGCGCGCGCGGCTCGGCGCGCACCGTGCCGGTCACGATCACGCTTGATTCTTGCGTCAGCCCCTTTGACGCTTCAAATGCGTCCGCGTGCTCCTTCTGCGAAATGACGCCCTGCATGATTCCCGTGCCGTCCCGAAAAATGGGAAAGAGGAGTTTCCCCGACTCGCGCAAATTGTAAAGCCATCCGCGAATCGTCACCTCCGCGCCCACGTGCTGCCCAGCGTTTTCGATGGCCACCACCGGCATAAACACCCCTAGCCTTGAAATCCACTTTGTTCCGAAAATTTAATTATGCGCGGCGGAGCGTTTCGCCGCCAGACCCTGTTCGAGTTTTTCGAATGCCGCCGTGGCGTCGGCGAGCGACGGCGCGTGCGCGGATTGCTCGCGAAGCTCGAGCGCCATCGGAAACTCGCTCGGCATCGCGGCCAGAATTCCCAGCGCCGCGTCCCAGTCAATCGTTCCACTGTACGGCAGCAGGTGCTCGTCCTTTTGGCCGTGATTGTCGTGGACGTGCGCGGCCGCCACCAGATCGCGCATGGCCTCGAAACTGATCTCGACGCCGTCCTCCATGTGCGCGTGCCCGATGTCGAAGCAGAATTTCAGATCCAGGCGCGTGTCCGCGACGAAATGGCGCAAGCTCGATGGCGCGCCCAGTTCGCCGGGCGTGTTTTCGAGCAAAATGCTGACGCCGCGCTGCTTGGCGAAAAGCGTCAAGTGCTCGAGCGAATTGAATGCCGCGTCGATTCTGCGCTGGTCGCGCGCCTCGCGCCCTCCGCCGATGTGCTGCACCAGATAACGAAACGGAATTTGCTCCGCGATTTCGAGTATGCGCTTTACTTCGTCCACGGCATCCACGCGCCGCACGCGCTCCGGATCGGAAATGGAAATCGGAATTCCGCTCTCGCGCTTTCCCGGCAGCAGATCGCGCTCGGTCGGCGAATGCAGCGAATGGATCGTCAGGCCGTGCTCCTGAATCCATTCCGCGACCGTGCGAATGCTCTCGAGCGAGCGGTAGTTGACGTGCACCGGCGTGCAATAGATTTCAACGTGCGAGACGCCCGCCTGCGCGATTTCCGCCAGCAATGCGGAAGTCAATGGCTGGGCCGAGTATCGGTACGTGGAGAAGACGCGCAGCATAGTTGGAAATGTGTTTGTTAGTTTCCGCGGTTCCAAAATCTGCCGCGGACAGTCCGGCCCGCGATACGCGCAACGCACCGGCTCTCCATGTTCTTTGGAAAAGTCTCCGGCGTCAATAGCCGCGCGCCGCGCCTTGCCGCCGCGCATCAGGCGCGCCCAGCCGCTCGCCGGTCTTTGGATCGATGCCGATGGCCTCGACGTCGCCGATCCACAGGCACCGCGGCGCGAGATGATAGCCGCGCTGCTCGAGTTCTTTTGCAACCGCATCCGGAAACGACGGCTCGAGCAGCACCACATCGGGCATCCACTGTTGGTGAAAACGCGGCGCATTGATCGCGGCTTGCGCGTCCATTCCCAACCACGCCCAGTTCAAAACACTCAACAGCGTCGCCGAAATAATGGCCGGGCCGCCCGGTGAGCCAGTAACGAAACTCAGCTTGCCATTGCGCAGCACGATGGTCGGAACCATGGAGCTGAGCGGACGATGCCCCGGCGCGATGGCGTTGGCCTCCGATTGCAGCAGGCCGAACATGTTGGGCTTTCCGGGCGCGCTGGTGAAATCGTCCATTTCGTCGTTGAGCAGAAAGCCGTCAGC
>DATLTU010000035.1:0-5679 GCA_035533415.1 Candidatus Limnocylindrales bacterium | reverse complement strand
GAAATCTATACGACGCTGCAGATTCCAGCGGAGATCATGAAGCCGGTCAAGACTTGGCATGAACCCACGACATAGTGACGGAATGAAATGATAACCTCTTGCAAACAGAACAGTTCGCTCCGACGAGCGCGGAAGCTAGGTTGGCACGCGCCAGTAACGGCGTCTTCCCGGGCCGAAATACTCGTCTGTGTGCGTTGAGGTGCCTGCACTCCGGCTGATATTCTCGAGCGCCCATGCGCGCGCGAGGTACGTCGCGGGCTGCCACCGACCCTCGAATCAACCGCGCTTCCAGACTGATATACTCTCACTCCGTCTTACCGCCGCTGAGGCCGGGAACTGGAATGGCACAACGAACCGCAAATCGAGGCTCGCATGCGAAATCGCGAGTGCCGCTGCGGATTCAGATTATTCCGCTCGTTGGACTGCCTGAAATCGCGCCCGGGGATGATCTTTCCAGGCTGATTATCCGGGCCGTAAAAAAATGGGACGTGCCAATCGAGGCCGGAAATGTCTTTGTTGTCGCGCAGAAAGTTGTCTCCAAGTCGGAAGGGAGAATCGTGCGGCTCGATTCGATCGAGCCTTCGGCGCGCGCGGTTCGTTGGGCGGCTAAACATAAAAAAGACGCGCGCGTGATCGAGCTGGTGCTGCGCGAAGCAGCACGGATTGTGCGCATGGAGAAGGGAGTGATTGTCGCCGAAACGCGCCACGGATTCGTTTGCGCCAACGCCGGCGTGGATACATCGAACGCACCGAAGGGCGCAGCGGTGCTGCTTCCTGAAGATTCGGACCGCTCGGCGCGCCGTTTGAGAACGAAACTGACAAGGGAATTTGGCGTGCCCGTGGCGGTCATCGTCTCTGACACGTTCGGACGGCCGTGGCGCGAAGGCCTGGTGAACGTTGCTCTCGGCGTTTCCGGAATCGCGCCGCTCGTCGATTATCGCGGGAAGCGCGATGCCAGCGGAAAGGCCCTCCAGGCGACGGTTATCGCCGTCGCCGACGAACTGGCGTCCGCTGCCGAACTGGTGATGGGCAAGTCAAACAGAATCCCCGTGGCAATTCTTCGAGGCGTCGCAGCGGCGCGAAGTTTCGGAAGCGGGCGCGACTTAATCCGCCCGGCGAAACAGGATCTATTCCGATGAGCGATCCGCGCCTCGGAAACACGCGTCGACAATTGCCAGCGGGCAGGCCGGCATCTGCCCAGAGCGCATTTCGTGTATGATGCGCGAGGCTGCGCGGTTCGCGCGAATTGGTTAAGCTTCAGGCTGAAATCATGGGATGGCCGATGCAAAAAACGATTGCGATTATCGGAGGAACGGGAGCAGAAGGGATGGGACTGGCGCAGCGCTGGGTGCGCGCGGGCGAATCGGTGATCATCGGTTCCCGGGACGCACGGAAAGCTCGCGAGGCCGCCGCGCAGATTGCAACTCGCGCCGGCTCCGCGGGCAGCGTCGATGGCGCGGAGAACGCGGAAGCTGTGGCAAAGGCCGGCGTTGTCGTCCTCACCGTGCCCTTTTTTGGCCACGCGGTAATGCTCAAGAAACTGCGCTCCTCATTTCGAGCCGGCACGGTCTTGATTGATACCACTGTTCCGCTGGCGGCCACTGTCGGCGGGCTTCCCACGCGGACGTTGGGAGTCTGGCAGGGCTCGGCGGCACAGCAGGCCGCGGAGATGGCCCCAGAAGGTGTGACCGTGGCGGCCGCGTTTCAGAATGTGTCGGCGGGTCTATTGGCTGGCGACGGCCCAGTGGACTCCGACGTGATCGTCTGCAGCGATGACGAACATGCCCGGCAAGTGGTGTCCGATCTGGCGGAAAAAATTCCAGGAGTGCGAGCCATCAACGGCGGCCGCCTCGAAAACGCACGCATCGTCGAACAGATGACAGCTCTCATTCTCTCCATCAACGGCAAGTACAAAGTGCATCGCGCGGGACTGCGCTTTACCGGCCTGCCGATCCCCGACCCTCCGCGCTGAAATCAGCCAGCGCAGCGCCGCCTCCCAGATTGCTCAGGCCATGTTGCATCGCCCAGCGCGCCGTCGCGGAACCGGCCCGCAAACGATTGGATAGTTTGCGAAGATCCTCGAGTTCGTCGATATCCAGCTCAAGCCGCTCATTTCTAAGGACGCACACGCTCGCTCCGCACCGCTTGGCTTCCGCCAGATGAAGCGCAAAGCTATTCGATCCGAAGCGCGACGGGAAAAGGCCCGGCGGCGTGCGCAACAGCGCGTTCGTACCCGTGCCGTCCCCCGACGGAACCAAAACCGCCGCGGGTGCGGGGCCTAATTGTTCGAAGATTGCCTCGATGTCTTGCGGCTGCGCTAAAGGAAGGTCGATCGGCAACCGCAGCAGCACCGTGACGCCTTGCGCGACGCAGTATTGCGAAGCTCCATCGACGGAATCGCTCTCTGAAATTTGCCGAGACTCAGAGATCGTTTCCCAGCCACGCTGATGCGCCCACGAAAGCGCTTGAGGTTCGTTGCTGACAACGAAGACGCGCTCCACGCAACGAACCGCGGCGACGACTTCGAAAAAATCCGCGCACATGGCTTCTGCCAGAGCTGTGCGATCAGCGGAAGAAAAATGCGGCGCCAAGCGTTGCTTCGCCTCGCTGAATTCCTTCACCGGAATCACAATGGCTCTCATCTGCCTTTACGCGCTTTGCAATCGAATACGAAAATTCATTCATGCGCTCCCGTTGCTCGCTCGCCAAACAAATCGAGTACGTCCCGCGCGAGTTGTTGTTTATCCGCGAGGGTGAGCATGACGGTTGATCGAGGCACAGCCTTCATTCCGAGAGCTTCGATCGCCGGTTTTTGGTTGGCATCGGCGAGATCAATGACGAATGTCGCGCAAACGTCCTGGTACATCCGCGCGACACCGCTGGCGGATACGTCGAAACCGAGTTGCGCGAGCATCCGATCCGACGGCCCCTTCAGCGATTTCCCGCCAACGATGGGGCAGATTGCTACCACGTCTTTCCGCCGCTTGCGCAGCGCTTCGCGAATCCCCGGAACGGCAAGTATCGGGCCGATGCTGATCAGCGGATTGCTTGGACAGATCACGATGCCGGCGGCACGTTCGAGCGACTCGATCACTCCCGGCGCAGGACGCGCGCGCTCGACTCCGTCGAATGAAATCCCGCGAACCACCGGTTCCGCGCGTCGCTGAACCAGATATTCCTGAAAATTAATGCGCCCCTGGTCCGTTTCGATCATGGTCGGCATCGGCTGGTCGCTCATCGGGAGAATTCTTGCCTGAACGCCCAGCGCCACGCGAATGGAATTCGCCGCGTCTGAAAGAGACGCGCCCGAACGAATCATCGCCGTGCGGTGAATGTGCGTTGCCAGATCGCGGTCGCCAAGATGAAACCAATTCGCGCCGCCATAAGCGGATAATTGTTCCAGCGCATGAAATGTCTCGTTTGAAAAACCCCAGCCAGTCTCAGGATTCACAGCGCCCGCGAGCGTATACGTCACAATATCGGAATCCGGTGAGATCGCCAGGCCGTGCAGCACAATGTCATCGCCTGTGTTGACGATGATCGTCAACGCGCGCGGGTCCATCGTGCCATTCATGCCCAGAAGCAGCTTGGAAGCTCCAACTCCGCCGGCCAACGCCGCAATTTCCATCGGTGATCCGTACCAGTCCGCGCGGCCGCGAAGATGGACATGCGCCGCGACGCCGAAAAGTATAGCAATCCGCTGCCGAGGGCGCATGCCGAATGTCCGCGCGCGGATTTGAAACTGCTCTCGAACTGGCAAGCACGCGCGGCAATTATTTGTTATAATTAACTGTTTTGCTCACCGTTAACAACATCTCCATGCGCTTCGGCGCCAGAGTTCTGTTCGACGACGTCTCCTGCACGTTTGGCGCGGGGCGCCGCTACGCCATCACGGGGCCAAATGGCGCTGGCAAGTCCACGTTCATGAAGATTCTGACCGGCGAAATCGAGCCTTCCAAGGGCACGATTGGCCGGCCGAAAAAACTCGGCGTTCTGCGCCAGGACCAGTTTGCCTTCGACAAATTTCGCGTGATCGACACCGTAATCATGGGCAACGCTCCTCTATGGAAAGCTCTGGAAGAGCGCGATGCGCTCTACGCCAAACCTCACGAGTCGATGACGGACAAAGACGGCATGCGCCTCGGCGAACTCGAAGGCATCGTTGGCGAAGAGGGCGGCTACACTGCCGAAGCCGACGCCGCGATATTGCTCGACGGGCTCGACGTGGACGCGTCGCTGCACGAACGCCGGATGAGCGAATTGACGGGCGGACAAAAAGTTCGCGTTTTGCTGGCGCAAGCGCTGTTCGGCAATCCACCCGCGCTGCTGCTCGACGAACCCACAAACCACCTCGACCTCGATTCGGTTCACTGGCTCCAGGATTATCTCTGCAACTACGAAGGCGTAGTGATCGTGATTTCGCACGACCGGCATTTTCTCAATAGCGTCAGCACGCACACCGCCGATATCGACTACCAAACCATCATCATGTACACCGGCGGGTACGACGAAATGGTCCTCGCCAAGACGCAGATTCGCTCGCGCATCGAATCTGAGAACGCCCAGCGGGAAAAGAAAATCGCGCAACTCAACGAATTCATCGCGCGCTTTTCGGCCGGCACACGTTCCTCGCAGGTGATGTCACGCAAAAAAGAAGTCGAGCGCATACAGACTTCAGAGCTGGCCCGGTCCAACATCGCGCGGCCGTATATTCGTTTCGACATGAATCTCCCCTCGGGACGCCATCCGCTCGAATTCAAAGGCCTCGCGAAAGCGTATGACGGCCAGCGAGTGATTCAGGGATTTTCGGCAAACGTGTCGCGCGGAGAAAAGATCGCGCTAACCGGCCGCAACGGCGCGGGCAAAACCACTCTCTTGAAATCGCTGATACGCAGCGCCACGGGGCACATCAGCGACGAGGACCGCAAATTCCCCATTGATCATGGCACGGTGAAGTGGGGACACGCGGTGGACGTCGGCTACTTCGCGCAGGATCATACCGATTCCATCGCCAAGGGAACGACGGTCATCGAGTGGCTGCATCAGTTCAAACTGCAAGCCTCGCAGGAGGAATTGCGCGGCCTGCTCGGCCAGATGCTTTTCAGCGGCGACGATGCGTTGAAGCCCACGCGTGCGCTTTCCGGCGGCGAAGCGGCGCGCGTGATTTTCTGCCGCCTGATGCTGCAAAAGCCGAATTTCCTCGTCCTCGACGAGCCGACCAACCATCTTGACCTCGAATCCATCAACGCCCTCAACATCGCCCTGCAGCGCTATGACGGCACGGTGCTGCTCGTCACGCACGACCACGACGTGATCGACGAAGTCGCCACGCGCATCTGGCACATCGAAGCGGGTCACGTCGAGGACTTCAACGGCCCCTACGCCGATTATTTGGCCGCTGAACAGCAGAAAGTCTCTCAAGCCTAAGAATTTCTCCGCTGACTCGGATACGACCTACACCTCTGCCAATTCAAATTCCGCGGTCGCCGAAAACTTGGCAGGGCGGGGATTCATCCCCGCCGTAAGTGGCATCCTTAGCTAGTTTCTGTCGCAAAACGCCCGTTCTGGCGAAGAGTCCGGGTTAACCATAGAGATTTCAGCGGCTCAGGGGGCTGAAGCAGAGCGAGCGATTGTGAATTTTGAATCATGTGGGATGCGCAGTGCTGAAGGGAAAACACG
>DATLTU010000034.1:0-8385 GCA_035533415.1 Candidatus Limnocylindrales bacterium | reverse complement strand
TCCTCTTTGCTGCCTTCGATCAGGTGCATGGTGACGCGGCCCGTGCGGCCATTCTTGAGCTGCACGGCAGCGTCGCCCACCGAATCGAGGTCCGTTGCCGGAAAGAGCCGCATCCCGTAGACCAATGCCAGATTCGCCATCCGTGTTCCTCCTGTGTCGCGTGTTACTGTCAACTGCTACGCCAAGCCTATGTCGTGCCGTGTTTCCGGTCAAACGCAGCGATCCAACGCCGGCGCATCTCATAAGCATTCTTACGGCCAAGTAACCGCCGCTGATTCGCGACCAGTTGAAAGCATCATCAGTCGTATTGGACGATTCCGCTCCAGCGGCCCACTTGCATTGACATCGCGGTGCTCCGAGGGGCATCCTGATGCCAAGGCAGGATATCGAACCGTGAGAATTTTCGGCGGAGATAATGCGATGAAACTGCGGCGGGCGGACGGTTATGTTGTGCTATTTGTTCTCGCGCTCGCGCTGGCTCCGGCGCTGGGCGCTCAGTCCACGGCGGCCCAGTCCACGAAGCCTCAGCCCCCGAATCCTCCGGTTACAACGCCGGCGGCGCAACAGTCGTCGGCGGCTGTCGCGACAACTCCAACCCATCCGGCCGCGCCCGCAAGGGTACCCACGGCCGCTTTGCCGAAGTATTTCGAGGTCCCGTCCGGCACGCGCCTTCCGCTCATTCTTCACAACTCGGTTTCGACGCGCAGCGCGCGCCCCGGCGATCCTGTCTATCTCGAGACGCTTTTCCCCATCGTCGTCAACAGCCGCATCCTGATTCCCGCAGGGTCGTATGTGAGCGGCGAAATCACGGAAGCGAAACGCCCAGGACGCATTCACGGTCGCGGCGAAATAAAAATCAAGCTCGACAATTTAATTTTGCCCAATGGCTATGAGGCCAGCTTCAATGCGACTCCCACCGACGCGGGCACCGGCGGCAACGAAACGGTCGGGAAGGAAGGCACGATCAAGGGCGACTCGAACAAAGCTGGCGATGCCGGAACCGTCATCGAAACGACTATGGCTGGTGCGGGCATCGGCGGCATTGCGGCGCAGAGTGCGCGCGGCGCCGGAATGGGCGCGGGGATCGGCGCGGCAGCGGGACTTCTCGCGGTACTGCTTACGCGCGGGCCGGAAGCAGAATTGCCGCGCGGCACGACCTTGGATGTCATGACGAATCGGCCGCTTTATTTACTTTCGAGCAAGGCAAACTTCACGAAGCCCGGCCACGCATCCGCTTTAGCGGGGCCGCCCAATCGCGAGCCGCGACGCCGCAGCGGCATCATCCCGTATTAGCCAGCGAGCTCGTTTGGCCGCGACGATCGCGCGTCGCTGCCGCAAATCGAAGCGGGCTGAACGGCTCGAACCACGCGGACGCCTTTCCTGTTGCAATCCACTCCGCAAGATATTTCGCCGTCGCCGGCGCGAGCAGCATTCCGTTGCGATAGTGACCCGTCGCGACGAACAAGCCTTCGATGCCGGTCGGGCCGATGATCGGCAAATGATCGGGCGAGTCAGGGCGCAAGCCAGCCCACGTTTCGAGCACTGGCGCTTCGGCGAGCGCCGGAGCCATCTCCGTCGCTGCTGCGAGAATTTTTTGCAGCCCCGCCGGTGTTGTGCGCGTGTCGAAAACTCCGCTTTCGAGCGTGCTGCCCACGACCACGCGGCCATCGTCGCGCGGCGCCATGTAGCCGCGCGCGGAGCGCAGGATGGTGCGCGGCGCGCCGGGTACGTGGCCGAGCGCGGCCATCTGGCCACGAACGGGAATCGTTGGCGCATAGGATTCGGAGCCTCCAATCTCAGCCGAATGCCATCCCGCCGCGATCACAACGTTACGTGCCGCGATTTTTTCTCCCTGACGAACTTCCAGCTTTCCGGACGACCGTTTCTCCGCGCGCACGGCCAATACTCCGCGGCAGCGGCCTTTCTCGATGAAGACGGAAATCACTTCGACGTTCCCGCGAATTTCGGCGCCCGCCTGCGCGGCCGCCGCAAGAGTGACATGCGTGATCACGCGCGGGTCGAGCCGTGCCTCATCGAAAATCCACAGCGCGGCGCGCGCGCCGGGCCCCACGGCCGGCTCGCGGCGTTTCGCTTCGCTCAAGGAAATTGCTTCCGCGGCAATTCCGTGGCTGCAAATTTCCTCCAGACGGCGATCGCGCTCGATTTCTCCCTCGGGATCCAGAAACAGTTCTATCGCGCCATCCGGATGAAAGGCCGCGGATTTTCCTGTGGCTGCTTCGATGGCGGCCACGAATTCGGGATAGAGCCGGTAACTTTCGCATCCGAGCGCGGCGATGGCCGGCGATTCGTGATCCGGCGCGGGTGAAATTGTTCCGGCGGCCGCCCAGGAAGCTTCGCGGCCAGGCTCTTGCCGGTCCAGAACCAGCACCGCCTGCCCGTGGCGCGCGAGCTCGAACGCCAGCGACGCGCCAATGATTCCGCCGCCGGCGATGAGCGTGTCATAGCGTCTCATGCCCTCATCTTACCAATTATTCTTGCCCGCGGAATCGGCAAGCTACAGCGTTTTCACAAGCTCCAGCGAGAGCAGATCAGCCTTTTGCGCCAGATTTTTCGCGCGCGCCCAGTCTGACGTGCGGATGGCATCCTGCGCCTGAGCGAGGAAGCCGCGAATTTTGTCGGCCATGTCGCGCTGGCTAGGAGTCAGGTTGCGCCCATCGGCGCGATGCAAATTGTTTTGCGCGTCGGTTGTAAACTGTTGCGTTTGCTTCGCCAGTTCGGCCTGATCCGACGGTGACATCTGCGGGGAAATCTGCGGCGCGGGCGGATGGTCGGGTTCTGGCTGCGCGACTGCGGGCCGCTTCAACGTGTCGGGTTTCGGCGCGAGAGCCGAAGGCGGCGTCGCGGGTTCCGGATTCTTGGGTGCGGGTGCCGTCGGCGCCGGAATCGGCGCGGGCGCCTTGGTCGGCTCGGACGTCACCACCGGAGCCGGCGGCTCGAGGGGCACGAGAACGGGCGGTGCGGCATGGATTTTGTGCCGCAGGCACCCGGAGGCTGTTACGGTGAGCATCGCCGCGACAATACACGTCAGGAACGCGAACTTCCGCGAGGAAGCCACGGGTCGGCTTGCAGCTCGGATTGGGGCTGGAGACGCCATCTGGGCTATGCTTGCCGCGCGAACGGCTGGCCGTAGTCTGGAAGATTGGATGCGGGCACGCTGGCGATGCGCGTCAGCGGCAGCTCGATCCGAAACGTCGTGCCACGTCCGGCCTCTGTGTCGAATTCTATCGAACCATTGTGTAATTGTACAAACCGGAATGTGTTGGCGAGCCCAAGTCCCGTGCCGCCCTTCCGAGTGGTGAAAAAAAGCTGAAAGATTTTTGCGCGGTTTTCGGGCGCGATGCCGGGTCCGGTGTCGCTGACGCGAATTTCGGCCATATCGCCGGCGCGCGAAAGGCTTACGGTCAGCGTGCCGCCGGCCGTCATGCATTCGCAGGCGTTCAGCACCAGATTCAGCACCGCCTGTTCGATCAGTCCTTTGTCCAATTCGACTGGGGGAAACGAAGCGGGAATCTCCTTCAGCAAAATGACGCCCCCGCGATGGATCGACGGACTGGCGCTGGCCAGAACTCCTTCGATCAGCTCGGGTAAATTGACTTCCCGGCGTTCCAATTCGACGGGTCGGCTGAATTCGAGGAAGGTCTTCACCACCCGATCGAGCCGGTCGATTTCCGTGTCCAGCATTTTCGCGGCCTGCTGTGTTTCTGGATCGATTGGCAAATTGGCCTTCAGCACTTCCAGCCACACGCGCATGGAATTCAGGGGATTTTTTACTTCGTGCGCCACGCCCGCGGTCACGCGTCCCAGCGCCGCCAGCCGTTCCGACACCTGCAATTGCGAGCCGATGCGTTCGAGCGATTCGAGATCGCGTAGCGTCACCAGCAATCCCATGCGCGTCCCATCCTCTTGAATCGCCTGGATGCTCGCGCCGATGCGATGGATTCCATGCTCAGCGGAAATTTCCACTTCTACCTGCTCGGCGCCAGCGGGCGCGACTTCGCCCTTGCGGCCGATATGCAGCGCCTGCGCCACCGGATGACCCGGCGGAAAAATTTCCTCGATCTTCCGGCCGAGTAAACTCTCCGAACGCATGTCGAGAAATTTCTCCGCCGAAGGGCTCGCGAGGACCGCGCGCCCCTCCGCGTTGAAAAGCAGCAGGCCGTCTTCGAGGCCGGCCATAATCTGGTTCATGTTTTCGCGCAGTGTGCTGAAAATCTCGCGCACGTCGCGCAACTGCTGCCCGATGCGGCTGATTTTATTCGACACTTGCCCGAGTTCGCCGGCGCGCGTGACCGGCTCGAGATCGAACTCGCCCGCCGAGATGCGATCCAGTTGCGCCGAGATGCGCGACAACGGCGCCAGGGCCATTTGGCTCACGAACGCCGTAAATAATGTCGAAAGCAGCACCGCGCCCAGCGCCAGCCACGCCGCCGAATGCAATCCCGGCCATATTTCGTCGCGCAACAGCGCGGAGGAAAGCGCCACGTGGATATTTCCGAATGGCTGGCTGCTGATGTTGAAAGGCAGCGTGATTTCATACACGCGGGCCGGCCCGTCCAGCATCCGCAGTTGATTCAAAAATGTCGCATGCACAAGCTGCGACAGGTTCGGCCGCCGCGCCACCGGTTTGCCCGGAAGCGCAGGGTCGCTCGATACGAGCGCCGTACCGTTGGTGTCGCTGATGGTGATTTCGTAAATCGCCGGTGAAAAGCTCATGTCGGATTCAATTAGCGCGGAAAGCCCAGGATTGCTTCCGAGCGTCTGTTGGATGTAGTCGCGTATATCCTGCGGGCTGGAGGACGCGGGTGCGGCTCCGCTGTCAGCCGCTTCGCGCAACGCGTTTTGCGCAGAGAAGAACACCTGCTGCAGCACGAATTGCGCGCGGTCGTTCGCCTGGCCAATCACCTGGCGCGTCAGTCGGGCGACGAACAAGCCCGAGATCAGCGCGACGACAACCAGAACCAGCAGTGCCGTCACCAGCGTGAACTTATTTTTGAGGCTGAGCGGCATTTTTGCGCGACGCCTCGTACTCCTTCAGTTTGTTGTGCAGGGTTTTCAGGCTGATGCCGAGAAGGTCCGCGGCGCGCGTCTTGTTCTGATTGGTGGCCGCGAGCGTTTGCACGATCAGTTCCCGCTCAGCGGCTTCCACCGTCGTGCCCGGTGGAAAGCGCAGGCCGGAGAGTTCGCCGGTCTGCGCCACGGGCCCGCGAGCGAAATCCTCGGGCAGGTGCTGGCGCCCAATCGGGCCGTGGTCGCAGGCAATGGCCGCGCGCTCGAGCACGTTGCGCAGCTCGCGCACGTTCCCCGGCCACGGGTACGCCTTGAACAATTCCATCACTTCGGTGTTTACGCCCGGCGCCTGCCGCCCGTGCTTGCGGTTGATATCCGCGAGCAACTGGTCGACGAGCAGCGGCAAGTCGTCTTTGTGATCACGCAACGGCGGCAAATGGACGTGGAACACGTTGAGGCGGAAATAGAGGTCCTGCCGGAGCAGACCCTGCGCCACCGCTTGCTGCGGATCTTTGTTCGTTGCCGCGAGCACGCGGACATTCACCGGCGTTTCCACCTTGCTGCCGATTCGCCGCACTTTCCCGTCTTCGAGCACGCGCAGCAGCTTCGCTTGCGTTTGCGCGGGCATTTCGCCGATTTCATCGAGCAGCAGCGTTCCGCCGTCGGCGAGCTCAAAGCAGCCGAGCCTGCGCTCCGCCGCGCCCGTGAACGCGCCCCTCTCGTGACCGAAAATTTCGCTCTCCATCAAGGATTCCGGGATGGCCGAGCAATTGATAGCGACAAATGGCTGATGGGCACGCGGCGAGAGCGCGTGCAGCGTCCGCGCGACGACTTCCTTGCCGGAGCCCGTTTCGCCGGTGATGAGCACCGAAGCCGTCGACGGCGCGGCCGTTTCGACCTGCCGCATCACGTCCGCCATGGTTCTTGACGCGCCGACCAGCTCGCCCAGGTGCCCCGCGTCGCGCAATTGCCGCGTGAGCACGGCGACTTCCTTGCGATCGCGCACCTTGCCCATCGCGCGGTCGAGCAGGGAATGCAGCATGGGCGGCTTGAGCGGCTTCTCGATGTACCAGAATGCGCCTGCTTCGATGGCTTGCACCGCGCGCTCGTCGCTGCCCCTTCCAGTGATGATGATGACGGGCGTTTCGGGTGCATGTTCGTGGAGCTCGGCCAGAAAATCGAGCCCGTTCATCCCCGGTAATTCGACGTCCGCCAGCACCACGGCCGGCTGAAATTCGGAGAACTTGGCCAGCCCGTCCTCGGCGCTTCCCACTCCCAATATTTCGCAGCCCCATTTGCGGAGCAGCGTCTCGTAACCCTTGCGGGCGTTCTCCTCATCTTCGACAATGAGGATCCGGTGCGAAAATGGTGAGTGGCTAGCCATCAGAAATTCAATCTACCAGTCAAATCGACGAAAGCCAAGAACCCATCGCATACGGTGTAATTCTCCACAGCCGAGAGGCTCTCTCTCAGGCCTCGTAATGTCGCGGCACAGCAAGTCGCGAGCAAACTCGCGGCGCAGCTACTCCGCTACTTGCGCCTTGCGTCACACGGATAAGTTTTGCCGGCACAGGGAATTTTTGCGCTGTTAATTGATTCTGCAAGGCTTTTATCTTGCTGAATGAAAAGAGTTTGCTGCCGCGCTATTCTGGAATTGCAATTGCCCTAGCATCGTCGCGGAGGTGCGATTTGAAGAGTCGGAATTACTCATTAGTGTTGCTTTCCCTCATGGTCGCGGCGGCCCTGTGCCTGCCTGGTTGCGCGAACAACGGAAATAGCGCGAACCCCGGCAACGCCTCATCCTCGAGCGGTGAAAGCTCTGGATCGGCCGGTGCGAAGTCAGGCGGCCTGCTGAGCCGGATCGAAGGTCCCAAACCGGTGACGATTCCAGCGGGCACGGATATACATGTGATTCTCGGGACCACAATCGACAGCGGCACGGCTCTCTCCGGAGACTCGTTCGACGGGACGATCTCCGAACCCATCGTCATTCGCGGCCGCACTGTGGCGCCGCGCGACGCGCGAGTCAAGGGAACTGTCGTCGAGGCGCGCAAGTCCGGACGCCTGTCGACGCCTGCGCTTCTGACCGTGGCTTTGACCTCCATTCAGACCGCTGGCGGATGGGTGGATGTCCGCACCGACACGGAAACGTGGGAAGGCAAGTCTCACAAGAAACGCGATATCGTTGCCATCGGCGGCGGCTCGGCGCTTGGTGCCATAATCGGCGGGATCGCGGGCGGAGGCAAAGGCGCGGCCATCGGCGCAGGAGCAGGTGCTGGCGCCGGTACAGCGGGCGCAGCCTTCACGGGTAAGAAGGAAATATCCCTACCGGCTGAGTCCCGCTTGACATTCCGGCTGAGCCGGCCCGTCACTGTGAAGTTCAGATAGCTTCTTTTTTATCCTATAGATCCGTGTATAAATAATGCAACAGAGGGTACAATAGGTGTTCAGGAGGCAGAACACCTATGCCCAGACCGAAGGGGAGCGCCGATCTGTTGGAAGACCGCCGCAAGCGAGGTTTGGCGTTGCTGCGTGCTGGTTACTCTCTCCACGAAGCGGGACGGCGCGTCGGATGCGATGCGAGTTCGGTGATGCGCTGGCGTGATGCCTGGCAGCGTGGCGGAGCGAAGGCATTGCGGGTGCGTTTCTCTCCCGGCCGTCCTTGGAAGCTGAACGCGGCAGAACGAAAGCGCTTAGTCGGTTTACTCCTGCAAGGACCGATCGCGCATGGCTACCGGACGAATCTCTGGACCACGATCCGCATTGCTGAGGTAATCCGACGGAAGTTCGGAATCCGCTATCACCGCGCCCATGTCGGTCGGTTGATGCACAGCTTGAAATGGAGTCCCCAGAAACCCAAACGGCGTGCGTGGGAGCAGGATGATGATGAAATCGCGCGCTGGAAAGGAAAAGTCTGGCCCCGGGTAAAAAAAACGCTGCGCGGCTGGGTGCCCACATCGTATTTGCCGACGAATCGGGCTTCCTCTTAATTCCTTTGGTGGTCAGAACCTGGGCGCCGCAAGGACAAACTCCCCTTCATCGTCATCGCCAGGGGCGGCGGGACAAGATCTCCGTTATCTCCGGAATTTCGCGGAGCCCCAAGCGACACCGACTGGGCCTCTACTACCTTCTCTTCTATGACAACATCCAACAGGAAGAGGTCTGCTTTTTTCTGCGGGAACTGCTGCGGCACCTGCGCGGCCCAGTCATTGTTTTGCTGGATAACTCCTCTACCCATCAGGGAGAACCGCTCCAGAAGCTCCTGCGCCAACACCCGCGCCTCGCGATCGAACATTTTCCCTCCTACGCCCCGGAACTCAACCCCGATGAAGGAGTGTGGTCTCTGGCCAAGAGACA
>DATLTU010000033.1:0-42761 GCA_035533415.1 Candidatus Limnocylindrales bacterium | reverse complement strand
AAAACTGTTGCCCGATGGTTCTGCAAGCCCACCCACCTTGCTCAACCGCAACCAAGGAGTTCTAGCCGTGCCTCGTGCCTGCAACAAACCAGAATTCGGACCGTGTATGCAGGCAGCTGCTACCTTACTGACGGATTGGGGAGCGAGCCGTTTCGTCGCGCCGAAAAATAACGAAAAATGCGGGTACCCGCGCGTGCCAACTCTCGTCGCTTGCGGGAGGTTGCGACTCGAAATGGAACGGTCCCGCATGGCCAATCGAACGGGGAACCAAATCCAGAGACAGCGTAAAAATCACCCTTGCCGCAGCCAAGACTTGATGGGGCGAAGTACTATTGCCATCCGTGTATCGCTAAGATAATGCGTGCGTTAGGCTGTTTTTACTGTTTCGGTCGCCCGCGTGCTACACGAATCCATGTAGGATGCGCAGCCAACCGCGCATGCCTAAAATCCAACTAAATTGGAAAGCGACCTAACCCTAACGATGATGAGAGCCACGCATATCGCAGTCATCCTGATGATACGTGCAGCGACCATGCTTTTTGCCGCGCGACTTGGCGCGCAGTCGAATTCCAGTTCAACCGCCAACGTGGCGGATCCCGCAAGCTCGGGCCCATCGTCGAGCGCTGCCCCAGCGTCGGCGCAAGTCACTCCAGCGGCGAATTTCAAAGGTCATTTTCTATGGACCGAAGAATTCGATGGCAGCACAAACTCCGAAGGACAAGTGATGTCCGTCGATTCATCTGTCGGCTACGTTTTTTCGCGACACTTCGGCGTGGATGCCGGCATTCCGGTCTATTTTATCCGCGGGACCTCCACGACGTCGACGGGCGGCACCACAACGACTTCGAATAACGGCCTCGGCGATGCCTATTTGCAGCTGCGCCTTGCATTCGCAAACCCCGTGCTGAGTTACAAAACCGTCCTCACGGGCACGGCGCCGACGGGAAGCTCTTCGGAGGGGCTTTCCACGGGTCACCCAACCTACGATTGGACGAATCATATCGATCATCATTTCGGCCGGCTGGTGCCCTTCGCGGAAGCGGGCGTTGGCAATTCGATTCCCGAGACTTTCGTTTTTAACCGGCCCTTCAAGTCCTACGGCCATGACGCGCATTTCCAGGCCGGCACGGGATTTCAGATTGCCGACTGGCTTGGCGTAAGCGCATCCGCGTATGACATCGCGCCGTGGGGAACGCAGACCATTTACAGCCGTTTGGTTGCCGTCGGCGGGTCGCCAATCGTATCAAGCGGCCATGGGCGCGTCTTTAATCTGGCCAATCAGACCACGGGCAGCTCAAGCCTCGCGGCGGACAATGGGTTTAGCGCCGGCGCCGATATCAGCCCCGGTTCGATTCTGGATTTCTCGGTCAGCTACAGTCACAGCATTCACTTCCAGCTCGATACGGTTTGGTTTGGCGTCGGCGTGAATATGTCGAAGCTTTTGCGAGGCACCCGACGCGGTTTTTGATTTAACTCGATCGAGGAGGAAACAATGAAGAAACAACTCACAGCAGCACTCACCGTTGCCGCAGCCGCATTTCTGCTCGGCGTAATGCCCGCCGCAGCACAGGGCCGCGGTCAAGGACAGCAAGGAAACGGCTCGGGCGCAGGCGCCGCCGCTTCACACGAACCCATGGGCATGGGCAGCGCAATGAGCAACAATGGCTCCATGAACAATCCGGATAATTCCATGGCGCGTGGACCAAAGACGCCCGGTGAACTGCTCACGCAGAACACGAAACTTTCCTCAAATCTCGCAGCACTGCTCCCTTCCGGCACAGACCTTCAAACAGCAGCGCAGGGATTTAAGAACCTCGGGCTGTTCGTCGCTGCGGTCCATGTGTCGCACAATCTCGGCATCCCGTTCGCTTGCTTGAAGTCGGATATGACCGACACGGCTCCTGCGACAGGAACGGCCTGTCCAGCCGACACCGGCACCGGACCAAAATCGCTGAGCCTCGGCGCATCGATTCAGGCGCTCAAGCCCACGATGAACAAGCCCGAAGTGAAGAGCGCAATGAAGACGGCGAAGCACCAGGCCAAGATCGACATCCATAATTCCTAATCGATCTCAGCCGAACCGCACGTTCCATACCTCAGCATAGGGGGCCGGCCTTCGCCGGTCCCATGCTGTCGATTGCCCAATTCAATTGAGCCACCTTGATTATCCGTGGTGACGGAAGCGGCAGACCCTGTCGAAGGGGCCGAGCTCTTCGCGCGATCCCCTGGCCACGGCGTCTCCGGCCTTCGCTGCCGGTGAATTAGGCGGCAATACGCGATCCTGGCCTGTGGCATGGGCCAGGCAGGAAGCGCCAAGAAACTCTTTTTGGGCGTGGGGCATCGTACCATTTGACCAGCAGCGACCGGGAAGGGGTGTATAATTCCGGTATAGGCCAAGGGGGCACGAAAATGAAAAGAAGCTCCGCAGGTTTGGCAGCCTTCCTCCTGGCGATCGCCATGTCCGCGCCCGCCGCGCACGCCCAGGAATCCGATAAAGTAAAAGCTGGGACGGAATCCGACGTCAACGCCATCGGCAACCGCAAAGTGGGCCACGGCTGGGACATGTATTCCATCCAGCGCGAGATTGCGCTGGGAAAACAGCTCTCCGAGGAAGTGGAAAAGACCTCGAAGCTGCTCCACGACCCGGTGGTGGTCGGGTACGTGAACAAGGTTGGGCAGAACCTCGTGCGGAATTCCGACGCGCAGGTGCCTTTCACGATCAAAGTGATCGACGATGACCACATCAACGCATTCGCGCTGCCGGGCGGATTTTTTTACGTCAACACAGGCGTGATTCTCCATGCGGATAACGAGGCGGAGCTTGCCGGAGTGATGGCCCATGAAATCGCGCACGTCGCGGCGCGGCATCAGACACGCAACGAGACGAAGGCGAATATCATGCAGATTGCATCCATCCCCTTGATCATGGCCCTGCCGGGAACCATGGCGGGATACGGGGCATACGAAGGCTTGAATCTGGCCATCCCGATGACGTATTTGAAATTCAGTCGCGACGCGGAACGCGAGGCCGATTACCTGGGCATACAGTACATGTACAAGGCCGGATATGACCCGAATATGTTCGTGGAGTTCTTTGAAAAAATCGAGGCCGAAGAGAAGAAACAGCCCGGAACGATTCCGAAGATTTTCGACACGCATCCGCCCACGCCGGACCGCATCATTGCCGCGCAGAACGAGATTGCGACGATTCTGCCGCCGCGGCCTGAGTACATTGTTGACACGTCGGAATTCGACATGGTGAAGCAGCGGCTGATCCGGCTCCAGTCAGGCGAGAAACTTCAGGAAGCACGCGACGGCGGAGCGCCCACGCTGGAAACCAAGGCGGAGAGAGAGAAAAGGGCTAAGGCGCAGGGCCAACAGCAAGGACAGCAGGGCAATGACAACGCGCCAGTGCTCAAGCGCCGTCCCTAGTAAATCCTAAGCAAGGAAAATGCTCGAACAAGGCGATCCGCACAGGGTCGCCTTTTTTATTGGTGTGCCGGTAAGTATAAGTCGCTGGCAAGCCGGAGGAAACTCAGCGGCGGTGTTCGGCCAGATCCGCGACGCCCATGCGCTTGAGCGATTCGGAATAGTAGCGACGGTACAAAATGTCCCACTCCTCGCTGCCTTCGAGGATTTCCTTTTTCTGCGAGCCAATCTTGGCGCGCACTTCCGCGTCCACCTGCTCTTCCTGTTTCAATAATTCCTGAAGAATGGTGACGATTTCCTGGCGGATGGTGTCGCGGTCCTCGACGAAATCCAAGTCTTCAATGGTGACGAGAACGTCGATGATGCGGTGGGAGAGTTGAACCGTTTTTTCGCGGCTGAGTCGCATCAGCGGAGGATCAGCTTCCTCTGACGGGCAAGCTCGCCTTTCACTTTTTTGTACATCTCCTGATAGGAGGCGCCAACTTTGCGCATTTCATCGGCGTGTTGCGCAAGAATTTCGCGAACTTCCTCGTTCAGGCGATCCTCGACGCCGAGTTCGTCGGCCATGACCTGCCGGACGCGCTCGGCCAACGGATCAGCGTCTTTTGTCTCAACCATTTGACGCTCGACGAGGCGCTTGACCACCTCTTTGGACATGTACCCGACGTAGTCGCGCGAAAGCAGCATTCCGTTGGTTCCTTAAATAATCGTGCGCCGAAGTTACTTTCTCAGTTTACTTGCGGCGCTAGAGAAGGTCAAGCAAACGAGCGCGGTTGACGCTCGCACGCGCTTCGGATAGCATGTTGTGGGCGGTTAGCTCAGCGGTTAGAGCATCCCGCTTACACCGGGAAGGTCGTGCGTTCAAATCGCACATCGCCCACCAGTGTCGACTGTTTTCGATAGAGTCCGCATGTTTGCGGGGACGTAGTTCAGCCGGCTAGAACGCTGCCCTGTCACGGCAGAGGTCGCGGGTTCGAGTCCCGTCGTCCCCGCCATTTTTCGCTGATTTCGAAAAGAGCGTAGGCTCGTAACTGCATTGCTGCTGGTTGAATCATCTCGACTACCTCTTTGCAAAACTGCGAACGCGATAACAAGGGCGCGACCGAAAAAATGTTTTCCCGAATGACTCGGCGGGAAATGATCCAACGTCTGGCGCAGCTGGGGCTGCTGTGGCCGCTTACCAGGATCGGCGCTGCGCCCGTCTCCTCAATTTCGCACGCGAAGCCCTCCGCAACGACGCAAGAGCCGGCGAATGGAAACCTGACCGCGGCGGACGAGCAATTGCTCGAGGAGATGGAAAAAGCGGCATGTCTTTTTTTCTGGGAGCAGGCCAGCCCGCGCACGGGCTTGGTGAAGGATCACAGCCGCACCAGCGCATTCGATGACCATCAAGTGGCCAGCATCGCGGCGACCGGATTCGGTCTGACCGCGCTTTGCATCGCCGACCAGCGCGGATTCTTCCCCGGAGATAAAATTCACGCGCGAGTGCTCGCCACGCTGAAATTCCTCCGCGAGACGATGCTGCAAGAGCATGGCTTCTTTTTTCACTTCGTCAACGTGGAAACCGGCGCGCGCGCCTGGAATTCGGAAGTCTCCTCGATTGATACCAGCCTTCTTTTGTGCGGCGTGCTCACCTGCCGGCAATATTTCGCGGACTCCCAGATACATGACCTGGCGACGGAGATCTATCACCGTGTGGATTGGGCATGGATGCTCGACGGCGGCCAGTGTCTCTCGATGGGGTGGAAACCGGAGGGCGGCTTCCTGAAATCCCGCTGGGATACCTACTGCGAGCTGATGATGATTTATCTGCTGGGCATTGGCTCGCCCACGCATCCGATTCCGCCGGAGACCTGGGGCGCCTGGGCGCGGCCTATTTTCCACTACGATGGATTGCGCTATATCGGCGCGAAGGCTCCTCTGTTTGTCCACCAATATTCGCAGGCGTGGTTTGATTTCCGCGGAACGCGCGACCAATACGCCAACTATTTCGAGAACTCGATTGAGGCGACGAAGGCCCACCGGCTCTTCTGCATCGGGCTGCAAAAAACTTTCCCGGACTACAGTGAGGACCTTTGGGGCATGACCGCATCGGATTCCGCTCGCGGCTATGTCGTCTGGGGCGGGCCTCCGCCGATGGGGCCGATCGATGGCACGCTTGTGCCCGCGGCACCCGCCGGCTCTTTACCTTTTCTTGCGCGGGAGACGCTGCAAGTGCTTCACACGATGCGCGAGCGCTTCGGCGCGCACGCGTGGAAGCGGTACGGTTTCGTAGACGCGTTTAATCCATTGAAAAAATGGTACGACGCGCAAGTCGTCGGCATCGACACCGGAATCAGCCTTTTAATGGCGGAAAATCTGCGAAGCGGATTCGTGTGGGACACATTCATGAAGAATGAAGCAGCGCAGATTGGCATGAAGCGAGCCGGATTCAGGCCGGAAACGGGCCGCTAACGAATCTCGACAAAGTCCAGCGCCTTCGGGGCCAGCGTGATGGCGATTTTATCGCCCTTCAGCTCGAAAACCTTTGGCGGAGAAAGCTCTCCGGCTTTTCTGAGCGCCTGATACTGTTTTTGCGTCGGATCGGCAGGGCTGCCCATGGCGGCATAGGCGGGCAGCACATTGCCGTGGGTGCCGTCGAGGCGGTAGAGCGTGACTTGATGCTTGCCGCGAAAGCCATCCAGTCTCAACGTCACTTGCTTGGCCACTCCCAATTCCTTTGGAGCCGAATAATTCCACACCGCGATGGCGAGCGAGCCGTCCTTTCGCCGAGTGGCCAGAGCGGAATTGGAATCGACAGGGAGCCGTTCGCGTCCCAGCAGGTGCAACAGGCGAAATGCATTAAATGACGGCTTCGGCACGCCGCCTTCGGCCACGAGCCCGAATCCGCCGTAAAACGGTTTTTTGATCACGCCCTGCTCGTCGAACACATCGGAGAACGTCCAGTAGCTGAGAATGTGCACCAGGCCGTCACACTGCCGAACCGTGTCCGCCAGCCACGGCCCCATGAAAATCGTGTCGGTAACGTCGGGCTCGTTCATGTAGCTCGCGTTATACTCGCTGAAAATGACGGGCAGATCGGGGCGCGCGGAAGCCTTCACCTCATCATGGACTTTTTTCGCCGCGCGGCACACCATCTCGTTGCGCGGAATGATCTCGTCGGTTCCGAAGACGTTCTTGGCAGTATCGTTGCCGTAGACGTGCGTCGAGACGAAATCCATGGGCACATTGTTTTTCACGTTGTGGCGAATGAAGCTGCCGACCCACGCCGCCTGCGCGGTCGCCGGGCCTCCGACGCGAAGGCGCGGGCTGACTCGCTTGATGGCCCTGGCAGCGTGATCGTACAGCTTAAAATACGTCTGCTGCTTCGGATCGCCAGCCCAGAAGTCGATATTGGGTTCGTTCCAGACCTCGAAATACCAGTGCGAAACTTCGTTGATCCCGTAGCGATCGACAAGATGCTTGGTGAACTGGTAGACAAGGTCTCCCCAGCTGTCCCAGTTTGTCGGCGGCGAGACAATCGGGTGATACCAGAAAGCCTGGTGGACGATCGGAGAAGCCGCGAGCTTACTGGGCATGAAACTCAGTTCGACGAACGGCCGAATGCCGTTGGCAAGCAGGCCATCGTAAATCTGATCCACGTAGGAGAAATTGTAGACAGGATTGCCGTTCTTGTCTTCGCCGTACACGCCAACGTCATCGTCGAGAATGTCGTGAAAGCGGACGTACTGAAAATTCGTGATGCCTTTCACGGAGCGCAAATCGCGCCGATAGCCCGCCCGCAGCGAAAGAATCGCGCGTCCGGAGCCGAACATTTTCTCCCAAAAATGGGGGAACGGCTGCGGCTGGGCCTGCACGTTGACGGTAATAACCTGAGATGCTGGCGCCTTCCTCGGAGACGCCGCCAAGGAAAAGGCACACAGCAAGAGCGAAGCAATCAGGGAAGGAAGCCAAACTGTCCGCTTCATTCGAGGAGCCTCGCGTCGGATGCTGCGCGAGGCGCGAGGGAAGCAAACCGTTTGCTTCCCTCGCCTCCCGGCAGTCTCAAAGAACATCAGAAGATGAACCGGCCCTCGAGTTCAACCACACGGCCCGCGAGTCCCGCGCTCGCCGTTCCGAACAGCGGATTAGAGATAGGCGTACAAACCGATGGCGTGCCCGAGCAATTGTTGCCATAGGCGACCGTTGTTGAAGAGCTTCCGAAAGTGAAAGGCGCAAGATTCAGTTTGTTAAACGCGTTGAAGAGGTTCGCGCGAAACTCGAGCTTCGCGTTTTCGCCGAGCACCGGAATCGTCGGCAGACCGAACTGCTTCATGAAGCTGAAGTCAACATCGGTGTACCGAGGGCCGACGAAGCTGTTTCGTCCAATTCCGGGAACGCCAGTCGCGGTAACATTGAAATAGCTTGCCGCCCCGTTGGGGAAGTTGCCGGAAGTAGGAGGCAGAAACGCCGACGTATTGTGGGCATTTCCAGCGCCGCCGAGGTAACCAATGGGGCGGACGGGGCAAAGGAACTGAGCGCCCAGCGTGAAGCAATTGTTGCTCGAGACGGGCGTCCACGGGAATCCCGAATGGTATTGGAATACTCCGGTGATCTCCCAGCCGCCGAGCGACTTGCCGAGTAAGTCCGTCCTTCCGCGGAAGATCGGGAGATCCCAGATGCCGTAAATTAGCAGGCGATTCGTATTGTTGTAATCCGACGGGCCCCACTCCGTGGCGTCATTCGTAGGATAGGTTTGGTTGGTGAGAAAGCCGGGACCTTCCGCGGACATCTGGTCCATTGATTTGCTGTAGGTGTAGGAGATATTCGCGGTGAAGTCCTTATTGAAACGATGCTGGAGCAGCGCATTGAGCGCGTTGTAATTCGCGTTAGTGTCTGGTGTGAATGAGAAGACGGCATTCACATCCGGATTCGTGGCGGGATAGAAATACGCCAGGTTCTTGATGCGGAGCAGCTTGTGGCTGCTGCTGCCGGAGTATCCGACGGTGGCAACCCAATTCTGCGGCAGGGCATACTGAACTTGCATGGAGTATTCGTAGACGTACGGGACAGGCATGTTGACTGGATTCGCATAAACGTTCGGCGCTCCCTGGCCCGCCAGGATTTCAGGCAAGTTCGTAGCTGGATTAAGCGGCGTGGCCAAATTCGGGTTGGCAGCATAGCCCAGGGGCGAATTTGACGTGCCTTGCTCGTACACAATCTGGCCGTTCACAAACGGAGTGCCGAAGCCATCGCCCGGCTGCCCGGCCGTGCCACAGCAGATACCATAGGCTGCGATGAGTGGCGGATTGTCGCGTGTATTGTCGAACGAAACGTCATCGAAGCGATCGTACGCAATGCCAAAGCCGCCGCGAACCACGGCCTTGCTGTGGAACATGTCTGGGCTCCAGGCAAAGCCGAGTTTCGGACCGAAATTGCGCCAAGTCTTGTTGTACATCTGGCCGGGCATGACGGCGACGGCAGTTTGCAGGCCAGTCGTCGGATCGGGACCCGGAATAATATTCTCCAGGTTGCCACGAGCCTCGCTGGGAGGACCGTAATAGTCCCAACGCAGACCCAGGTTGAAAGTGAGATTCGGGCGGAATTTCCAGTCATCCTGCACGAAAAGGCCGTAATCCGACTCGCGGTAATAGCGTGCCGCGTCGGTAGGCCCTCCGGTGAGGGGATTCACGCTAATCTGCTCGAAAATCGGCGTGCCGTTCGCAAAGTTCCACGGCTCCTGGAAGACATAATCGGGACGCGCGCTGCCCAGCAAATCGCTATTATCCTGCTCATGGTCGTACTCGATACCGAATTTCACCGAGTGTCGATTAAACATCTTCGAGACCATGTCGCGAAACGCAAAGGTGTTTTGCGCGAAGATCCCGGGGGAAGTGTCACCCTGCGCGGCTCCAAAGATTATGCGCTGCCCGTTGATCGGAAGCCCTTGAATTTCGGTTCGAGGGATGGCCCAGTTGATTTGCGGATTCGCAGAAATATCATTATAGGCCCAGCGCGTGAAATTAAACCGCGCGTCATTGACCATCGTCGAAGAAAGAGTAGACACCCACGAGAGGAAGCCCGAGGGGCTGACCCGGTGCGTTTTGTAATCCGACATGGGGCGGGATTGCGCGGAGGCGTCCGCACCCAGCCCATCGAAGAAGGTCACGAATGTGCTCGCGGAAAACATGTTGCGTCCCATGGTGTAGTCAACGCGCGCATTGTATTGTTTTCCGGTCGATGTGGAAGGAATAGAGAGCTGCGCAAATTGCAGATCGGGAATTCCATCGAGACCACCGCCGGTGAAGTTCGGCGGATTTGTACTGGAGCCGAAGCTATTGATATACGTGCCGTAGGTGCCGCCCGGCGAACCGATGTCCACGCCGCCGCTGACCACCTGGCAGGGCTGATTCGCGGAAATCCAGAACGCGCAGGTTGTCGTCAAAATCTGGTTGACGCGCGGACGGATGCCGGGATCCGATAGCGTGGTTGCCACGGGCGTGCCGCCCCGCGCTCCGATGACTGTCGAATCAAATTGGGTCGTGTCGATCCACTGGTTCGAGAACGCGGTGCTGTTGTTGTGCAATCCCTCGTAATTGAAGAAAAAGAAAAGTTTGTTTCTTATGATTGGCCCGCCCAAGTTGCCCCCGAACTGCCGGAAGGCGTTGCTGTCCCGCTGGGGAGGGGCATTGCCCACGCCTTGAATGAATCCCCCAAATTTATTATAGGAGTTGAGGCCGGGATCCTGAAGCTCGAAGAACCCGCCGCCGTGAAACTGATTGGTTCCGTTCTTAGTGACGACTTTGATGTGCGCGCCGGAATTGCGCCCATCGGAAGCATCGTAGTCGTTCGATACCACAGTGATCTCCTGAACCGAGTCCGGGCTCGGAGTGATCACGGCAGCGCCGCCCCACTGAAGACTGTTCACGCTCACGCCGTCCACCGTGTAGTCGTTCGCTGTAATGCGCTGGCCGTTCGAGCTGATCGACTGTTGATTCTCCGTTTGATAAATCGCGGAATTCGAGCCGCCCGGACCGCCAGAGCCGCCGTTGTTGGCGCCCGGACCGTTCGGGAAGCCAGCAGACTGGCCGATGCCACTGCGCGCGCCGTCGCCGAAGATGCCCGGGGTTAATCGTAGCAATTCGTACGGGTCACGGCTAAACTTGGGGAGTTGCTGCACTTCCTGGTTCGTGAGCGTGCCAGTAATGTCGGCATTCTCCGTCTGGAGCAGCGGCTGATTCGCGCCGTTCACGGTCACCGTCTGGCTGACCTTCCCTACCTGCATGGTTAGGTCCAAGCCCCGGACCTGTTCGGCCAAAACGACGACGTTGCTGGTTTCACTCTTCTGAAATCCAGTCGCTTCGGCGGTCACAGTGTAATTGCCCGGCAGAAGCTGCCCCACCACGTAAAAGCCGCTGGCCGAAGTGGCTGAGGCCTGAGACACCTGCGTCGCCTGGTTCGTCACCGTGATCTTCGCATTGGGAATAGCGGCGCCGGAGGCATCTGTGACCGTGCCTTGAAGGGTGGCGTTGTTCTGCCCCCAGGCAGGCGAGGCAATCATCAACAATGAAGCCAGCAGGATGACAAAACCGAGCGAACCGAATCGTGCTCTCACAAACCACCTCCTAAACACCCAAGAATCGTTCTGCGGCACAACGGAACTTTGAATCGACGTACACCCTTTAGTAAATCGATTCTCTTCCCGTTTGGAGAGCTAGTTAGCCTTTATTCCCGCGCCGTGTCAAGCAGAATTTCCTTTTGCGTTGGCCTCCACGAAAGGGCCCTGCCTCCGAACCTGTGCCGTTTCGGCAATTGAGATTTTTTTGCAAATTTGCCATTCGGAAACGTCCAGCAGGAGCTTGCTATCGCAGGGTCGCTTGTGGGAGACTCCGCGCATGTCGCGTAAAAAAACGGCGCGTTCCGAGGATTTCCCCGCGCCGGATCCGGAACAGCCAGTCAACTTGAAATCCCTGGCGGAATTTCTGGGTCTGGCGCCAGCGACCATTTCGCTGGTGATGAATCGCTCTCCGGCATCGCGGTCAATCCCAAAAAGGACAAAAGACCGCATCCTCGCGGAAGCCAAGCGGCTCAATTACCGGCCGAACTTTCTGGCGCGTTCCTTGCGGCACCAGCGCAGTTTCACGATCGGGGTTGTCGTGCCAGAAGTCAGCGAAGGCTATGCCGCCATGGTGATGAGCGGCATTGAGGATGATCTGCTTCGCGAAGGCTACTTTTATTTTGTGGTTAGCCACCGGCATCGCGCCGATCTAATCGAAGAGTATCCGAAAATCCTGCTCGAGCGCGCCGTGGAAGGCATTATCGCGGTCGATACACCTTGCGAACGCGCGTTGCCCGTGCCGATCGTCTCCGTTTCGGGCCATCGCGAAGTGGAAGGCGTGACGAACATCGTTCTGGATCATTCGCTGGCTGCACGGCTGGCGTTGCAGCACCTATTTCAGCTGGGCCATCGCAAAATTGCATTCATCAAGGGCCAAGCGTTTAGCTCGGACACCGAGTCGCGCTGGCGCGCCATACACGAGGCAGCCGGTGAACTTGGGCTCTGCGTCAATCCGAAACTCACGGCGCGGCTGGAAGGAGATTCTTCTTCGCCCGCCCTGGGATATGAAGTCACGAAGCAGTTACTGAATGCGGGCGACGATTTTACCGCGCTGTTCGCCTTCAATGATGTTTCCGCAATCGGCGCGATGCGCGCCATACGCGACGCGGGCCGCACAATCCCTGGCGACATTTCCGTCGTCGGATTTGATGATATCCAAAGCGCCGCCTTTCAATCTCCAGGCCTCACAACGGTTCGCCAACCTCTCCGCAGGATGGGCGAAATTGCCGCCCAGACTCTTCTGCAAAGAATCGATCAATCGAAGAACGGCCGCCCGCCTAAATCCATCACCGTGGAACCGGAATTGATAATTCGCGAATCTACCGCCGCAGCGTCTCGCTAGGCTCGGTGCTAGAATCGATTCACGGGAAGGCGATAATCTTCCCCGTGAACATGGCGCTGCGCGGACAAAAAAACCGATTTACTCGCAGAGACTTGCTGCGTGTCGCGGGAAAGGCAGCGATTGGGCTTCCTGTCCTGGGTTTTGAATTTTTCGCGGCCGGGTGCGGCTCCGGCGGCAATGCATCGTCTTCCGGCACTACGCTCACTGACGATCAGTTGCTCGCGGCAATCGAACAGGCGAACTTCCAATTTTTCTGGAACCAAGCCAGTCCAACGACCGGCCTTGTCAAAGACCGCGCCGTAGCGCAGGGAACGGACTCGAGCACAGTGGCAAGCATTGCCGCGACGGGTTTCGGCCTCACGGCGCTCTGCATTGGAGACTCGCGCGGCTACCTGCCGGCAGCTCAGTTGAAGCAGCGCGTGCTCGCCGCTCTGAATTTCCTGCTTACGGTCGCACCTGTCGAGAATGGATTTTTTTATCACTTCATGGACATCAATACGGGCGCACGGGCGGGAACCAGCGAAGTCTCTTCCATCGACACAGCTATCCTGCTGTGCGGAATTCTGATGTGCCGGGCATATTTTCAGGATACGCAGATTACGAGTCTGGCCAACCAGATCTATCAACGGATCAACTGGTCATGGATGCTCAACGGCGGGACCACGCTTTCGCAAGGATGGACGCCCGAAAATGGGTTTTTGCCGACGCGCTGGGACACCTATAGCGAGTTGATGATGCTCTATCTTCTCGCCATCGGAGCGCCCGCCAATCCGATACCCGCCAGCAGTTGGGACGCGTGGTCGCGGCCCACGCTGACGTATCAAGGGTTGACGTACATTACCGGCAACGCGCCGCTTTTCATTCACCAGTACTCGCACGCCTGGATTGATTTCCGGAACAAGCAGGACGCCTACGCGAATTATTTCCAAAACTCGATTACGGCGACCCAGGCGCACAAACTTTTCTGTTTGTCGCTGGCGAGCCAGTTTCCCGACTACACCAACAACTTCTGGGGCATTTCTTCTTCCGATTCGGTGAACGGCTACGTCGCATGGGGCGGCCCGCCGGAGATGGGACTGATTGACGGCTCGATCGTGCCTTCGGCGAGCGCCGGGTCAGTGCCATTTCTGCCGACGGACACGCTGGCGGTGCTGCGCAATCTCTACACAAAGTATGCCGTCAACGCGTGGACGCAATATGGCTTCATCGATGCATTCAATCCGCTGACCGGCTGGATCGACGCGGACGTCCTAGGAATCGACCTCGGAATCACGATGCTGATGGCGGAAAATTACCGCACGCAATTCGTCTGGAACACGTTCATGCAGAACACGGAAATCACGAATGCGATGTCGCAGGTGGGATTTCACGCAACCTGATCTGTCCCCGGAGTATTTCCAGAGGCGGGGCCTCGCTTGGCGAACCTTGCGAGCTGACGAAGCGAGCAGCTTGCCCGCGGCAGTCGCGGCAGCAGCCAAAAACCACGCGCCTGAAAGCGAATTCGAGCTAGAATACGCGGGCCATGAGCGGCTCGTCTCTTTTCATCTCGCGCGCAGGATTCGGCGCCCTGCTCGCGTTACTGCTGGCGGGAATTTGCGCGCCGCAAAAAAGCCCTGCTGCGAAGCAGCAGACCGCGAAAACACATCGAATCGAACGCCTGACGGAGCCGAAGCTCTCTCCCCAGCAAATAGACAATCTGCTTCGGCGTAAAATCAAGTACGTCTTCGTTCTGTACCAGGAGAATCGCTCGTTCGACTCGTACTTCGGCACATTTCCCGGAGCCGACGGACTGTTCAGCCACGCCCCCAAGGACACGCCGGGTTTCTACCAGCCACTCGTCAACGTAAACGGCACAACCGAAATGATCCATCCCTTCCGCATCGGCCCCAGGGAGTTTGCGTCCGATCTGGATGACGTGGACCATTCTCATCCGATGATTGTCGCAAAAATGCACATCGAGGGCGGCGTCCCGAGGATGGATCAATTCGCGCTCGCGGAAGAACGGAAGGGCAATAAATCCGGCAAGCCTTCGCTGGAAGCGAAACAGATGGGCGAATTAACGATGGCTTACGAGGATTGCGATACGGTTCCCTTTCTCTGGCGATACGCGAGTCGCTTTGTCCTGTTCGATCACATCTTCCAGGAGATGACCGGGCCGTCGACACTGGGGAATCTCTCAATCATCGCCGCGCAAACGGGGCAAACACAGTGGGCCTTGCATCCGGATGAGGCTTACAAAGACAACGGATCGCACGCGCCCGGCGTGCCGGTTCTGAATGACAACGACCCGTTCTGGGGCTCGCAACTGGACCCCACGCCGCAGGCGGATAAGATGCCTGTCAATCCGCACGACATGAGGAACGGCGTCGAGTATGGCACCGCGATTAACCTGACGTTTGCGTCGCTGCCGCTCACTCTGCTGGGGGAAAACGCCAAGGCCGTAACGCATGCGGACATAGATCCAAAGCGCGATCTCGCGGATGTGCGAGGCGACATACCATTCATCACGAATCACGATCGCCGGACCGTAGCCTTCGGATGGTATCAGGAAGGTTACGATGGCAAGCCTGCGGATTCGGACGATGACGACGGCCCGCTCGATGCCTTTGGGCTCCACGCATCCTACGTGACGCATCACAACGGCCCGCAATATTTCGGATACGTGGCGAACAATCCAAAAATCCGCAAACAACTGCACGGGCTGCCGGATTTCTTCCACGCACTCGATCATCAAACCCTGCCGAAGGACGGCGGCGTTTTTTTCGCCAAGGGCGGCTTCCAGAACTCAATGCATCTGAAGCCATCGGATCCCGATGCGGCGGTGCAAAAGAATTTCGAGGGAGATGACGACCATCCGGGCTATTCGGACTCGCAAATCAGCGAGGCTCTTTTGGCCCAGGCCATCAACAAGATCGCTGCCAGCCGGTATTGGAGCGAAAGCGCCATCATCGTCACGTGGGACGACTCGGAAGGCGACTATGATCATGTGCCGCCGCCGATTCGCGCGACAGGTCCTGACGGCTCACCGATCAGCGACGGACCGCGCGTCCCGCTGATTCTCATTTCGCCTTACGCGCGCACGCACTACGTGGCCCACACGGCCGGAAATCAAGCATCCGTCGTCAAATTGATCGACACAATATTCAGCCGCACGCCGCTGGCGCTCCTGCCCGACGAGCTGCGAGGACGCCGCCTGGGCGAGCAGCGGTTCGGGCAAAAATATCTGGGTCCGCAGGACGCGCTCACGCCTGGCGTTACGGATTTAACCGGCGCATTCAGTCCCCTGCGGCTGCTGGGCAAGGCCGCGCCGCTGCCGCCCGCCTACGCGCACATCCGCCAATCGCTGATTCTGCATCTGCCGGAAGAAACAGGCTACGGCTGCGCGGCGCTGGGGATCTTCCCCACGGATCGTCAGCAGAAGATCGTCATCGCGATCCCCCGCGACTTCAATCCTCGCCCCATCACCGATCCGAGCAAGTAAAAATCACCGCGCGGGATAAGCCTCAACTTGTTGCGGCGGAAGAAGAGAGACCCGCGGCTAAAATCCGAAGAGAGAGTCGGAGTGCGCCGAAGCGCTGCGAATCAGGGCGTGTGCGCCACGTTGTAGGAGCCGCTGAAGAGGAACGTCGCCGTGGCCAGCGACTGCGGAAGCCACCACACATGATGCGTCCAGCCGCTGCTGCGCTGCATTCGCCGCGCGACGTAATCCAGTCCGATGGGCACCACCTGAATCGCGCCATAGATCGCCGCTGAACTCGCAAACGGCCGCATGATTGGGTCGGCCTCGGCCCGGCCCTGCGAAATCGCACGGCGCGTGGACCACGCGTCAAAGGCGGCCGAGCCATGCTGCGCCGCGCTTAGCACGAACCAGACACGGCTGCTCTGCCTTACTGGCTCGACTGCAGGGCGAAACGGCGGCGCTGGCGGAAGGTAGACATCGGACATCGCGCTTTCGGCAAGACTGGCGTTCGAACGCGGCCGCAACGGCTGCTCTGCAACCGCCGTGACGGTTTTCGAGGCATGGGCGGCGACATCAGTGGCAGCACGGCCGGCGACGAAGCGTGGAGGCGCTCTGGTGGGGTCTGGAGCGGTTTTGGCTGCTCCTGCGGCCGCGCTTGCCTCGGGGGGAGGAGCCGGTGCCGGTTGAGGCGCATGCGAAGCCCCAGAGAAGGCCGGAAACTGCAACAGCAGGACTGCCATCGCCAATACCATCGCCTAGTCTCCTCTGAACGCCTATTTCAGCGGGTAGCGACACTATGAGCAACGGTACAGCCAGGCTACGCGACTAGTACGTGCGGTATTTTCAATGAGTTAGAAGCTGGGCACTCGGAACCACCGGTGGCTAACTGCAAATCTTTGACCAGATTAGCCAATTTCACTTCCACCACTTCGCCGCATCACAGGACACGCAAAACAGCCGCGGGCAGCGCCTACAGTGCCGCAGTCTCGCCTAAATCCCCTCCGTAGATTGCCGAGCCGCCTCCTGCCATCCGGGCAGTAGACAAATAAAAAGGGCGTCTCGGCAAAAGCTGCCGAGGCGCCCTGAAATCCGGCGCAAAACCGGAAAGTTAGAAGTAGAACTTCGCCGCAAGCTGTATCAATCGGCCATTCCCAGCAGTAAAGATTTGACCGAATGAACTGCCGTCCTGAATGTTCCCGAGCGGCGCGTTGAATTGCGTATGGTTAAACAGATTGTAGAACTCAATACGCATTTCAAATGACGTGGATTCGGTAATCTGTGTGTCCTTCATCAGCGCCATATCCCAGTCGTTGATCCCCGGCCCACGGAGGTTGTTCCGGCCCTCGTTGCCAACCGTGCCCAAAGGCGCGATGGCGAAGGCAGAGCCGTTGAACCAGAAGTTCCCGGAACCGGTATTGGATCTCGGATTCTGGATAATCGGGGTCGAGACAACGTTCGGGCGATCCCAGCATGAGTAGAACTCAAACGCGCTGCACTGCAGGGATGTAAAGCCCGAGTCGCTGATCGTGATTGGGAAGCCAGACTGAAAAGTCGTGATTCCAGAGACGTGCCAGCCACCACCAACCCTGCTTGGCAGCCAGTGAAAACCAGCCACATGGCTCAGGTCGCCTATCCGGTAATCATAGCTGAACACAAACCTCTGCGGTGCATCGAACGCAGAATTGCCATACATTTGGTGGAAGTTAAACGGATTCAATCCGACCGCCCCAGCAGAGTTTTCGTAGCTCGACCCAAAGTCCAGCGAGTGCGCCCACGTGTACGACGCCAGGAAGCTCAGACCGTGAGACAGAGCCTTATTGGCGCTTATCTGGAGCGAGTTGTAGTTCGAATTTGTCATCGAGGACTGCTCCGCCAGAGACGCAAACACCAGCGCGTTGGCTGTCGGGTAGTAGTAAGGATCCGCTCCGACTGTCAAGCCGTTGATGTCCGGGCCGCCGAATTGCTGAAACGGAGCGTTACCGACGCAAGCCGGATCGATGGCACAAGTCGTGGAGTTGTGCAGCGGGTTCAGCTCATGCACGGCCATCAAATGCCGCGCTTCCGCTCCGACGTACCCAATCGACAGAATAATCTGGCCGGGGATTTCGCGCTGCACGGTCAGGTTATAGTTCATCGCCGTGGGGACTCTCGTGTTCGGATCGAGCAGGTTAAGGGACATTGGCTCGAAGAACCCAAAGTTCGGGCTGCTTCCCACCGCCGGCGGAGTGAAGGGGTATTTGTTTGCGATCGATGGCCCAGCGCAGGGGGAGATAGGCGTACCCGTCTGGCTGATGCATTGCACGTCAGTGAAAGGTGTTGAAAAGCTCGGAGTGCCGCCCGCATCCGTTACCCCGTAGTCAAACAGCGCAAAGGGAGGCGCCAGAAGGTTCTGCAGCGTGAGCTCCTCTTCCGAGCGGTTGTAGTAAATCCCAACGCCGCCGCGGATGGAAAAATTGCCCTGCGACCCTGAGATTCTCCCCAAGTTCGGCGCCCAAGCAAAGCCGAGGCGCGGAGCCCAGTCGTTGTAATGCGTGTAGTAACCGCCCACGGGGCAATTCGGATCGCCCGGGAAGTTCATGCCTTGGGGAGCAGACGGAAAAATGACCGACTGCTGGCCGGAAACAAAGCAGTTGATGGCCTGGCCGCCGTTGGCGATGTCCCGCAACGGGGTGTCGATCTGGTAGCCCATGCCAAAGGTTAGCGTCAGGTCCTGGCGGAGCTTATATTCGTCCTGCGCATAGCTGTAAAGCTCCTTCGCGCGAGCATCGATGAAGCCACCGCTCGATTGGACATAGCTCTGGGGAAATCCCAGCAGGAAGTTGGCTCCGGGGTCACCCGTGCTGAACTGCCCTGTTCGGTTAAAGGCGAAGGCGCCGTTGTTCTCGAAATAAAATGGGTTGGTCACCCAGAAGTCGCGGAACTCGACGCCGAACTTCAACGTGTTGTTGCCGTAAATATGGGAGAAATTATCCGTGACCTGCTTGGTCTGATCGATGCGGGGTTGCGGGCCGTCTTGGCTGAATCCCAGATTGAACAATCCACTCACGCCCATGTACGGCACGCCAGCCGCGGCGGCATCCTGAGGATTAATATTGAATCCCAAGGCCGAGGGTAGAACAATATTTTGCGGATTGACCGCCACGAAATTCAATCGCGTATAGCCGATGCGAAATTCGTTAAGCGTGTTGGCGCTGAAAATGTGGTTCCACGCACCCGTAAACTGCTTGCTGTGTGTCGTGCTTTCGTCTCCGAAGCCAGGCAAACTGGCCCCGATGAACGGCAGCGTGTCTGTAGTGAGGGCATTCTGCATGAAGCCCAGGAACCATAACGTATCGTGCTCCCCCAAGTTCTGGTTGATCTGGAAAATGTACTGCTTCGTATTGCCAGGGGTTTGCGGGTTAAAGCAGTAATCACCGCCGCAGTTCGGCGCTGGAACGTACTTGGTAACCAGAGAGGTCGACAGCGTATTGAAATCCTGTGTCGGGATAACGCCGGTACTAAACAGGCTGGAGAAAGCCGTGCCCGCCGCGCATGGCGTCGAGGATGTATTCACGTAAGGGCATCCGGAAGCGGAATCGCCGAAAAGCGGAATAGGAGAAAGGTTTGCGCTCTCCGCGATGTACGGTTTCCCAGTGGCCTGGTCAATATCGATTCCGGCATTAAATGTGCCCGCTAGCTCCGCAGCGCTATACACCGGAACATTGCCTCCCGCCTGAGGCACAACGTTCTTTGTGCCCTGATAGGAGAAGAAACCGAACGTATGGTTCTTCCAGATAGGCCCGCCAATCGTGCCGCCGTATTGATTCTGGTGGAACACGGGCGCGGACCGCTGGAAGAAATTCCGTGTATTCAGGAATGTGTCGCGATAAAACTCGAAGGCATCACCGTGGAATTGGTTGGTGCCCGACTTAATCACCGCATCCAAAATTGCGCCTGAGTTACGGCCATATTCCGGGTTGATCGTGTTCGTGATCATTCGGAATTCTTGAATTGCGTCCGGGCTGGGAATAATCAGTGGCGTGTTGAGCGGGAGATCGTTCGAATCCGTGCCGTTGATCAGGTAGCTGTTCTGCTGGCTCTGGCTGCCGTTCGTGGCGTAGTTACTGGCGAAACGGTCTGAAGACGCGACCACGCCCGGCTGCAATTGCTGCAATTGAACCCAGTTCCGGCCGTTCAGCGGCATATCGACGATCGTCTTCGCTTCGACGGTGGTGCCGAGCTGCATGCTCGTGGTATCCACCTGCGTCTTGGCAGCTTCGACCGTCACAGTCTGAGAGGACGCGCCGACCTCCAGCGTGGGATTCAAAACATAAATCTGGTTGACCACGAGCGTGATTCCGGTCGCCTGGTAGGCTTGGAATCCGCCCTTCTTCACCGAAAGATTATAGGTGCCAATCGGCAAGCTCAAAAACTCGAAGCTGCCATCGGCCTGCGTGGTCACCACGCGGGCCTCGTTTGTGCCCGTGTTCGTCGCCGTTACTTCAGCGCCAGGGACCGCTGCCTTCGTCTGGTCTGTAACCTGACCGCGGATCGAAGCGTACAGGTTATCCGCGCGGACCACACCGGCGGATAGAAAAGCAAAAACGAAACCAAGCGCGAACAGCCTCAGCATTGTCCGAAACCGCATCCCACCACCTCGCAAAAATTTAAATTTTAGAAAGCTCGCCAACTCGACCGGTCAACCACCGTCCAGCCACCGAACATATGCACCCTTCTAGGACTCACCCCGGGTGCAAAACCCGGCCTAACCTCAAGCAACGACAAACCCCGCCGTCCCTGATTGCAAGCTATGTTCCAAAACATGCATTCTCACATCGATGCAAGCCAACATACACAAAACAAATAGTTTTATAATTTTCGGGCAAGATGAATCGGACATTAAAGTAGCTTGCTGATTTTCCATGACTCATATAGTTCTACGTAAAATGGAATTGCGGCTGCGACGGAGACACGCCTCCAATACTCTTTTCGCTTCACTCTGGCGGGCTTTGGATTAGAATCGCGGCGCTCGGAAGAGCCTTAGGAGGGAGGAGGAATGCGCCGTAAAGCTATCTTGATTTGCGCCGTGCTGACTTTTGTTTGCTTGCTTTTGCTGCCGTGCGCCGTTTTCACGCAGGTCCCCAACCAAGAATATGTCCGCGCTGGGAAACTGCTCGACATCCATTCAGGGCGAGTTTTGACCGACATGATGATTGTGATCGACGGGAATCGCATCGCCCGCGTCGCGAAGGCCGATGAAATTTCCGTTCCCGCAGGCGCGACCGTCGTCGATTTGTCGAATGCGTTCGTGCTGCCCGGGCTGATTGACGCGCACGAGCACATTTTCCTCACCGGCGAGGACAATGGCCGCTACGACCAGCAATTACTCAAGGAGTCGTGGCAATACCGCACGATCGAGGCGACGGTAAATGCGAGGAGGGATCTCGATGCCGGTTTCACGTCCATGCGCGATTGCGAAACCGAAGGCGCGATGTACAGCGACGTGGATGTGCAGACGGCCATCAACCGCCATCTCATTCCCGGGCCGCGGCTCTGGGTTGCCACGCGCGCGATGTCCGTCACGGGAAGCTACCCGTTGCTCGGCTATTCGCCGGAAGTCACCGTGCCTACGGGAGTGCAAATCGTGGATGGGCCATGGGCCGCGCGGAAAGCGGTGCGCGAGCAGATTAAATATGGCGCGGACTTCATCAAGGTGTACGGCACGGGCGGTTTCCGATTCACGCACGACGGCAAAATGATCAGCACGCCCACGTTCACGCTCGACGAATTGAAAGCCATCGTCGACGAAGCGCATCGCTGGGGCCGCAAGGTCGCCTGCCATGCATACGGCGATCCGGGGCTCCGCAACTGCGTGGATGCCGGCGTGGACTCGATCGAGCACGGGCTGGATCTAAGCGATTACGATATCCAGCAAATGAAGGCCAAAGGCACATGGCTGGTGCCAACGCTCTACGTCTATAAAACAATCGAAGCGGCGGATTTGACGCTGTCGGATGGCAAAGTAAGCCGCGCCAGCATTCACGAAGTGAGTTTCAAAAAGGCGCTCGCGGCGGGAATCAAAATTGCCTTCGGCACCGACGCAGGCCCGTTTCCACATGGCACGCAAGCGATTGAATTCGAATACCTGGTGAAGTACGGCATGACGCCGCTGCAGGCTATTCAAGCCGCGACGCTCAACGCCGCCAGAGTGATGAACGCGTACGGCCAGAAGAACTGGTCGAAAACCGTCGGCGCAATCGATCCCGGGAAGTATGCCGACATCATCGCCGTTTCCGGCAATCCGCTCGATGACATCAAACAGCTCGAGCAGGTGAAATTCGTGATGAAAGGCGGCGTCGTTTATAAAAACGACTTCGTGCAGCCACCGGTAGATAAGTTGATGCCATAGATTGATTCCGCTCCGTAGCTCACGCGCCGTTTGCGGTGGCGGAGGAAACGCGCATTGGTTTCAGCCGGGCTGGCGTGAGGATTTTCTTCGTTGAAATTCAGCTTTCGCGCTGAAATTCAGGAAATAGCTCGCAGGCATTCGGTAGCGGCTGCGAGCGTGCGGTCCAGATCGGCTTCGGTGTGCGCGGCGGAGACGAAAAGCGCCTCGAATTGCGCTGGCGCGAGAAGAATGCCGCGTTCGAGCATGGCGCGGAAAAATGCGGCGAAGCGGCGTGTGTCGGATTTTTTTGCATCCGAATAATTCCGCACCGGCACACCGGAGAAAAATAAAGTCGCAAGAGAGCCCGTGGAATTCACTTGCGCGGCAATTCCCGACTCGCGAGCTACGCGGCGAAATCCGTCAACGAATTGCTCTGCTTTTCGATTCAGCTCGTCATAAAATCCGGGCCGCTCGATCTGCGTAAGCGTCTCGATGCCCGCGCGCATCGCCAGCGGATTCCCCGAGAGCGTCCCGGCCTGATAAACGGCGCCAAGCGGCGCAACGTGGTTCATGATTTCCACGCGCCCGCCATACGCGGCAACAGGCAATCCGCCGCCAATAATTTTACCGAGCGTGGTCAAGTCCGGCTCGATTTTATAAACCGACTGCGCTCCGCCGTAGCACAGCCGGAATCCCGTGATCACTTCGTCAAAAATCAGCAACGCATTGGCGCGGTGCGTGATTTCGCGCAGCCCTTCGAGAAATCCGGGCGCGGGCGGCACAACGCCCATATTCGCGGCCACCGGCTCGACAATCACTGCGGCAATTTTATTCGCATGCGCCGCAAAAAGTCTCTCAACGGCAGCGAGATCGTTGTACGGCGCATTCAGCGTCAGCGCCGCAAATGCTTCCGGCACGCCCGCACTCGACGTGATGCCCAGCGTCGCCAGACCTGAGCCTGCTTCGGAGAGAAAACTGTCAGCGTGGCCGTGGTAGCAGCCCTCGAATTTCAAAATAAAGTCGCGTTTCGTGAACCCGCGCGCCAGCCGCGCCGCGCTCATGGTGGCTTCCGTGCCGGAGCTGACGAATCGAATTCTCTCAATCGACGGAATCGCGCGCTTGACGCGCTCGGCGAGTTCGACTTCGAGCTCCGTCGTGACGCCGAAGGTCGTCCCACGCGCAGCCTGCTCCTGAATGGCCGCGACAATCGCTGGATGCGCGTGGCCGAGAATCAGCGCGCCCCATGAGCCGATGAAATCGATGTATTCGCGGCCATCCGCATCCCACAAGTGCGCGCCCGCGCCGCGTTCGACGATCAGCGGCGCGCCGCCCACGGATTGGAACGCGCGCACGGGGCTATTCACGCCGCCGACGAGGGACTTGAACGCGCGGTCGAGAATATCGATTGTCCGTGAAGTTTTGGTCCGCACTCGAGTTTCAGGAGCCATCGAACCGTCAGCAGGCCTTCAACCAGCGCGCCAAATCCTTGGCGTGATACGTGAGCACAATCGAAGCGCCCGCGCGCTGAATCGCGGTGAAAATTTCCAGCACCACGCGCTTTTCGTCGATCCAACCATTTTGCGCGGCCGCTTTCACCATCGCGTATTCGCCGCTGACGTTGTACGCCGCGACCGGCACGTCGAACGCTTCGCGCACGCGATGAATGATGTCAAGAAAAGACAGCGCGGGCTTTACCATGATCATGTCCGCGCCTTCTTCCAGATCGAGCGCCACTTCCTTCAGCGCTTCGCGCGCGTTGCCGGGATCCATTTGATAGCTGCGGCGGTCGCCGAATTGCGGCGCCGATTGCGCCGCTTCGCGAAACGGCCCGTAAAATCCGGAACAGTATTTCGCCGCATAAGAAAGTATCGCCACATCCGCGAAGCCCGCGCCGTCCAGCTTTTTTCGAATCGCCGCGACACGCCCATCCATCATGTCCGAAGGCGCGACGATGTGCGCGCCCGCGCGCGCGTGCGACAGCGCCATTTCCGCGAGCACTTCGATCGTCGGATCATTCAGCACTTCCTCGCCCTTCATCACGCCGCAATGCCCATGATCCGTGTATTCACAGAGGCACACGTCGGTGACGACAAGTAGCTCGGGCCGCGCCTTGCGAATCGCTTCGACCGCGCGCTGCACCACGCCCGACGCGACATAGCCTTCGCTTCCCTTTCCATCTTTATGCTCGGGCAATCCAAAAAGGATTACCGCCGGAATGCCCAAATCCGCCACTTCGCGCGTTTCCTCGACAATCCGGTCGGCGGACTGCTGCGCCACGCCCGGCATCGAGTTCACCTCCGCGCGCACACCAGTTCCCGGGCACACGAACATCGGATAGATCAGCCCCTCTGTGGAAGGGCGCGTCTCGCGGACCAGATTCCGAATCGCTGCGCTGCGCCGCAGACGCCGCGGCCGATGCGTGGGGAAACTCATGCCAGTTTGGCTCCTTCGTTCGCCACCAGCCGCGATGGACCTTGAAAATATGCGGCCATCGCCTCGATCAGCGATTTCGTGTTTGGCTCCGCTGATTCAATCGCGCAGCGAACTCCCGCGCTGCGAATTGCCGCCGCCGTCGTTGGCCCAATGGCGGCAAACACCGAGGCCGAGGCAAAGCGCCGAAGATCCTCCGGCCCCACGGATTTTGCGAAATTTTCGAATGCGGATGGGCTGGCAAAAACGAAACAGTCGGCTCGTTCGCGGCGCATCTGATCGAGCTGCGGCCCGGCCAGCGATTCCGGCATGCACGTGCGATAGCAAGCCACGGCGATAACTTCCGCGCCAGCTTCGCGCAACACGTCGGTCCAATCCGCCGCGCCCCGATCGCGAAGCGCCAAATCGCTACGCGGCACCAGAATTTTCATTCCAGCGACCTCGCGGACAAAGGCCACCGAGGAATTTTTCACTTCCATCCCGGCCACGCTGCGCACGCACGCCTTCAGATTTCCCGCGAAGCTCCGCCCCGTGCCCGCGTCTGGCACGAAATCCATGAAGAACCCTTCCGCCATCGCGGCCTCCGCCGTCGCGGGACCGATGGCCGCCACGCGCGGGCGCGGCTCGTGCAATTGCGCGGGATCGAATCCCAGCACGCGAACACGCCGTGCGAAAAATCTCGCGGCATTCTGGCTGGTGAAAAGCAGCCACGCAAAATCGCGCAGCGCGCGGATCGCGCGATCGAGCTCCGCGGTCTCTTCCAGCTCGCGGAATTCCACGCACGGCAATTCGATCACGTGCGCGCCTGCTCCGCGCGACAATTCCTCGCGCAGATCCTCGCCCTGCCCCGGCGCGCGCGTTATCACGATCCGCTTGCCTGATAATGCCCCGCTAGATTCCACCAATGCTCCTTCCGGCCAGCCGCAGGAGCCGGTCCGCGCCCGCGTCCAGAAGCTCGCGCGCCAGCCGCCACCCAATTTCTTCGCCGTTCCCCGGCGGACCCGCCGCGCTCCGTTCGATGCACTCCGAACCATCGGCGGCAAGCACGCGCGCATCCAAGCGCAACGCGCCGTTTTCGATTCGTCCCCACGCACCGAGGGGAACTTGGCATCCGCCTTCGAGTTCCGCCAGCAGCGCGCGCTCCGCAGTGACCGCGGCGCGAGTTTCACCATCGTCAAATGCAGAAAGCGCTTCGCGCAGCGATTCGTCGCGTTCGCGCGCTTCAATCGCCAGCGCGCCTTGCCCCACGGCGGAGAGAATAATCTCCTGCGCAAGCACTTCGGTAATCTTATCGCTGAATCCGAGCCGGTCGAGCCCGGCCTTCGCAACCACGATTGCGTCGAATTCTCCCGCTTCGAGTTTTCGGAGGCGCGTATCCACATTCCCGCGCAATTCGACCACCTGCAAATCCGCGCGAAAATATCTCAGCTGCGATTGGCGCCGCAAGCTGCTGGTGCCGATCCGCGCGCCATGCGGCAGTTTCTCGAGCGTCTCGCCGCGTCGCGAAACCAAGCAATCGCGAGGATCTTCGCGCTTCGTGACCGCCGGAAAGCACAGTCCGCGCGGCGTCGCCGTCGGCACATCCTTCATGCTGTGCACCGCAAGATCGACGCGCCCGTCGAGCAGCGCGTCCTCGATCTCCTTGATGAAAATTCCTTTCCCGCCGATTTCCGCGACCGGCGCGGACTGAAAATTGTCGCCCGAGGTTTTGATCACCACAATTTCCGTCTCCGCGCCGCATTCGCGCGCCAGGCGTTCGCGAATGTGTTCCGCTTGCCAGAGCGCCAGCTTGCTGCCGCGGCTCCCGACGCGCAGCCGCTTCACGGCTTGTCCTCGTCACGGTGCTCGCCATCCGCCTCATCGTTCACTTCACCATTAGCCTCATCGCCGGCCTCGCCGCCGGCGTCGTCGAGGCCGAAAAGCTCCCGCAGCGCCGCTAGTCCTTCGAGCGGCCGGCGAAGTTTGCGCGCCTGGCGCAACCGGGCAGACGGCAATTGCACGATGCGATTGATCAGCTCTTCGGTGAACATCTCGATACGCGCGCGATCGTTTTCAGACAGGCCGTCACCATTCGCGAAATGCACATTCAGCAGGGATCGCCGCTCCGCGTCGAGGCGGGCACGAAACGCATCGAGCAGTCCGGCGGCCTCGAGGCTCGACTGCCATGCCAGAAACTTCCTCGCGTGTTCGTCAATAATCGTTTCCACGCGCGGAATTTCGGTTTCCCGCGCCTTTTTATTTTGTTCAACGATCTCGCCCAGGTGGCCAATATTAAATAGATAGACGTTGTACAGGCCCTCGGCTTCCGGCTCGACGTTGCGCGGCACGCCGAGATCAATCACGAACATCGCGCGTCCCGACCGCGCCGCCATCGCGCGTTCGATAATCGCGCGCGTCAAAACGTGCTCGGAGCCGGAAACGGATGTCACAATAATGTCCGGCTGATCGAGCAGCCTTTCGAAATTCGCCCACTCGGACGCTTGGCCGCCCATGCGTTGCGCGAGCTCCTGCGCGCGCGCGAAGGAACGATTCACCACGCGCAACTCGCCGATTCCCCGCAGCCGGAGATGCTCGACCACCTGCTCGGCCACCGACCCCGCGCCCACAATCAGCGCGCGATGGCTCTTGAGCTCGCCGAAAATGCGCTCCGCCAGCTTCACGCCCGCCAGCGCCACGGACATGGGCCGCGCGCCGATTTCCGTCTCCGCGCGCACGCGTTTTCCCACTTCCAGCGCGCCCTGGAACAATCGATTCAGCACCGGGCCCGTCGAGCCACTTTCGAGCGCGCGGTGATACGCGTCGCGGACTTGCCCGAGGATTTCCGCTTCGCCCAAAAGCATCGAATCGATTCCGCAAGCCACGCGGAATAGGTGCCGCACCGCTTCCGGACCCGCATGGCGATAGATTCGGCCGTTCAGTTCCGCCGCGGAAAGTTTATGAAACTCGGTGAAGTAAGAAACCATCGCCGAGGGCGCGGATTCGGCCGATTTCGACGTGACGCCGTAGAGTTCGCTGCGATTGCATGTAGAAACAACCACGGCTTCTTCAATCACGCCCATCTGGCAAAGTTCATTCGCGGCGCGCACCGCCTGCTCGGGCGTGAATACGACGCGCTCGCGCAGTTCGACGGGCGCGGTGCGATGATTGCAGCCGATCAGCGCAATCGCCGCGCGGCCGTGCGCGCCCGCGTCGTTGCGTTCGGTGATGGGATCAATAGCCATCAGAAAAATCGGTGAAAATCCGTGAAATAGACATTCACAACCGTGTAACTGAACACCACCAGCGCAAAATTGCAGACGCAAACCAGCGCCGCGCGTGCTCCGCGCCACGCCGGCGCGCGAACAATCGCCAGATACGCCGCATATGCGGCGAACACAATCAGCGTCACCAGCACTTTCGGGTCAGCCACGGCGAAGCGGCCCGTCAAACGATGCTCCCAGACGAAACCCAGCGCCGTGCCGATGAGCAGCGCCACCAGCCCCACCCACACGCTTGAGCGGCTCATGCGTTCCAGCGCATCGAGCGCGGGAAACCGCCAGAACGGGAGTCCCGGCTTCCCGTGGCGCAGCACGCGATTCTGCACCAGGTAAATCACGCTCAGCAAAAATGAGATCGCGAATGCGGCGTAGGCGAGGATGCCAATGGTGATGTGCAGCGCAAAAAGCGCTCCATTGGCGCGCGGCTCGCGCAGCACGGAAGCGGGCGCCACGCTCATGGCCACAACCATCCAAAAAATAATGAACGGCACGACGAGCGAACCCACGGCGCGCTGCCGGTGATACGTCTCGAGGCCCAGATAGGTCAGGCCCACGAGCCAGGCGAATAGCGACATCGAGCCGTAAAGATCGTCGTACGGAATCGCGTGGATCATGCGCGAGCGTTCAAGCAGCGCATAGTAATGCGCCGCTAGCGCGAGGATCAGCAGCAGCGTTGCGGCGCGCCCGATCCAGCGGCTGTCGCGATACAAATTCGCCGTGTAGCCCACGAAGCTGGCCGCGTAGAGACCCAGCGCCACGAAATCCATCGAAAGCTTCATCGTAAGCCGCGAACCGCCGCGCGCGCGCCGCGCCAAACATCAGCAGCGGCCGAAGACGCCCCTATTGCTGACTGCATGAAGCAATCTTAGCGCCGATTGCACAGCGCGACAACTAACCGGCCTGCTCCGCAGGGCGTGCTCATACGCATGTGCAGGCAAAAGCGCGCTTCTGCTAAGATGGTACGGTAACCATTCCACATGCGGACGGCGAACCGATCCTCGAAGAAGGACATCTTCCTCAGCGCCGCGCGCGGGGAGCAGCCGGAGCGCGTGCCCGTATGGATCATGCGCCAGGCGGGGCGCTATCTGCCCGGCTACCAGAAAATCCGCCGGCAGCATTCATTTCTGGAAGTCGCGAAGACGCCGGAGTTGGCCGCGGAAGTTTCGCTCGAGCCCTACAAGGTGCTGGATGTGGACGCAATCATCGTGTTCTCGGACATCCTCATTGTTGCGGAGGCGATGGGCGTGCCGCTCGAAATCAACGACGACGGGCCGCGCCTGGGGAATCCGGTTCGTGACTGGAACGCCGTGGAAGCGCTCAAGGAATTCGATCCTGATCGCGAAACGCGATTTGTCGGCGATGCCATCCGCGCCATTGCACGCGCTGCCGGGCCCGATGTGCCGGTGCTCGGCTTTGCCGCCGCGCCGTGGACGCTCGCGTGTTATCTCATCGAAGGCAGGACGCGCGGCGAACTCCCAACCATCAAGCGCATCATGTACGCCGACCCTGCGCTGCTCCACGCGCTGCTCGAAAAAATCGCGCATGCCACGGCGCGCTACCTGAAAATGCAGCTCGACGCGGGCGCCGCCGCCGTGCAGATTTTCGATACCTGGGCGGGCGAGCTTTCCCTCGACAATTACGAAGTATTCGGCCTGCGCGCCACGCAGAAGCTCATCGTGGAATTGAATGCCGGAGCTGCGCCCGTGATCCTGTACGCGAAAAATGGCACACATTTACTTGCGGCGCTTGCACGCAGCGGCGCAAGCGTGCTGAGCGTCGATTGGCGCACCGATCTGGCCGAGGCGCGGCGGAAAATTGGCGCGAAAATCGCGCTGCAAGGAAATGTCGACCCGGCGATGCTCTTGAGTACGCAAGAAAACATTCAGCGCGCGGTGCGCGAAGCGATCACGAAAACCCAGGGCACAGGACACATTCTCAATCTAGGCCACGGGATTTTGCCCACCACGCCGGTCGAGCACGCGCAGGCGTTCGTTCACGCGGCGCGCGAATTCTCCCATGCCACACCGCCGCAAGCAGCCGCGGCGCCGAGCGCGAGCGAACGATGACTCCGAAAATGAAAGTCGCGAATAACATGCCGGACCTTGAGGTAAGCGAGGAGTTCCTCGCGAAATACAACCGCCCGGGCCCGCGCTATACCAGCTATCCCACCGCGCCAGTCTGGCAGGACAAATTCCATCAGGCCGACCTCGAGGAATTTTTCCGCAATGCGGATTCCGCGGCGACCCCTGTTTCGCTGTACATGCACCTTCCCTTCTGCGAAAGCCTGTGCCTGTTCTGCGCGTGCAACGTCGTCATTCAAAAAGACAAAAGCGCCGCAATTCCTTATCTCCAATCGCTCGAAGCGGAAATCCGTCACGTGAGCCAGTTCGTTTCGCGCACACGCGAAATCGTGCAATTCCACTGGGGCGGCGGCACGCCGACGTATCTGACTCCCACGCAACTCGAAGACTTATTCGGTTGCACGCGCGAGCGATTCAATTTTGCGGCCAACGCGGAAATCGGCATCGAAGTCGATCCGCGCGTGACCACGCGCGAACATCTTGCCGTGCTGCGAAAGCTCGGCTTCAACCGCCTCAGCATGGGCATTCAGGATTTCACGCCGGAAGTTCAGAAAACCATCCATCGCGTGCAGCCGTTCGAGATGACGCGCGATCTGATTGCGGAGGCGCGAAGGTTGGGGTTCGACAGCTTGAACGTCGATTTGATTTACGGCCTTCCGTATCAAACGGCCGCTTCGTTCGCCGAAACCGTCGACAAAGTGCTGCAGCTTTCGCCGGACCGCATCGCCATGTTCAGCTACGCACACGTGCCTTGGCTGCGAAAACAGCAAGGCGCGTTTCAGGGGCATTTGCCCGAAGGCATGGAAAAATTTCACATTTTCAAAACCGGCGTGCGGAAATTTACCGATGCGGGCTATCTCTACATCGGCATGGACCACTTCGCGCGGCCCGGCGACGAGCTCGCCATCGCGCAGCGCAACCGCACACTGCACCGGAATTTCCAGGGCTATACGACAAAGGCCGGCGCGGATCTGTACGGCCTGGGCGTCAGCGCCATCAGCAGCGTTGGCGAAGCCTACGCGCAAAACGATCGCGCGCTCGCGTCCTATCAATCGGCAATCGCGGAGCGCGGCTTGGCCACCATGCGCGGCTATCGCCTGAATTTCGACGACCTGCTGCGCCGCGAAGTGATCACCAAACTTTTGTGCCACACCGTGGTCCGCAAGCAGGAAATCGAAAACACATTTCAGATTCGCTTCGACGATTATTTCGCCAGCGAACTCGCTGAACTGCGGGCCATGCGCGACGACGGCCTGGTACTTTTAGCCGACGACGAAATCCGCGTCACACCCCTGGGACGGATTTTCATACGCAATCTCGCCATGCCGTTCGACCGCTACCTCCACGAACAGAAAATGGACGCGCGGCCGCTGTTCTCGAAAACCCTCTGAGATGCCTTTCCGCCGATGAGCCCTCTACGTCAGGCAATTGTCATCGGCGCGGGAATCTCGGGCCTTGCGTGCGCTTTGCGGCTCGTCGAAATGGGCATTGGCGTCCGCGTGCTCGAAGCAGCCGGCAGACCGGGCGGAATGATCGCGACCGTCGAACGCGGCGGCTTTCTCTTCGAGGCCGGCCCGCAGAGTTTTCAGATGACGCCCGAGTTACGCGAACTGATTCGCGCCGCGCGATTCGAGGGCGAAGTACTGCAGGCCAGCCCGCAGATGCCGCGATACGTCTTGCTCGGCGGAAAATTGCGTCCCGCTCCCATGTCGCCGCCCACCCTGCTGACCACTTCGCTGCTCGGCATGGGTTCAAAGGTGCGCGTGCTCAGTGAGGCATTTCGGCGGTCGAAGCCCCCCGCGCAGGATGAATCGTTCGCCGATTTTGTGCGCAGAAAATTTGGCACCGAAATCCTCGAGCATCTCGCGGGGCCGTTCGCTTCGGGCGTGTTCGCGGGCGATCCCGAACAATTGAGCCTGCGCAGCACGTTTCCCACGATGGCGCAATGGGAGGAGGAATACGGCAGCGTCTTGCGCGGCGCGATCAAATCGCGCAGCGGTGCGCGCGAGCGCTCCACGCTCGCGGGCTTCAAGCGCGGGATGGCAAGCTTTATCGCCGCGCTGGCACGGCAGCTCGGCAGCGGCGTTACGAATGGCATCCGCGCCGCCGCGCTCGAATCCGCGGGCGAATCGGGATGGAGAATTCACTGCTCGGAAACTCCCGGCGCGGAAGCGCTGCGCGCGGATGCGGTGGTACTCGCAGCTCCCGCTTATGAAGCAGCGCGGCTGGTGCATGGCTTCGCGGAGAAGCTATCCGTATCGCTCTCGGGAATTCCCTATGCTCCGATTGCCGTCGTCGCCGAAGGATACCGCCGCGAACACGTCGGCCACGCACTCAACGGCTTCGGTTTTCTGGTGCCGCGCAAGGAACGCCTGCGAACGCTCGGAACCGTGTGGAACTCCTCGCTGTTCCCGGGACGCGCGCCGGAGGGCATGGTGATGATGACCAGCTTCATCGGCGGCGCGACGGACCCTGGAGCTGTGGACATGGACGAAAACGAGATTGCCAATCAGGTGCGCGATGACATCGGCACGGTGTTGCGAATCACCGCTCCGCCCGTGGCGCGGCAAGTGTGGCGTCACGCGAAAGGACTCCCGCAATATAATTTGGGGCACGCGCAGCGCGTCGGCGCGATTCGCGACGAACTCGAAGATCGTCGCGGACTCTTTATCGCCGGGAATTACCTCGAGGGGCCTTCCATCGGAAGCTGCATCTCGCAAGCGTTCCGCACCGCCAAGGCCGTGCTCGAACATTTATCACGATGACTTATCGCGGTAGTCAGTGCGCGGCGTTTATTCCGGCGGAAACGGCCGCTTGTAGCGGTGTGCCAGGCGAATTTTGCGCCGCTCGCCCGCTTCCCGCCAGCGGCGGCGATCTTCTTCCGTTTCCAAAATCAGCGGCGGGATTGCGTGCTTGTGAAGATCCGCGTCCACGGCTACATACGTGACGTATGCGCTCGATGTGTGCTTGCGCTCGCGCGTCAAAATATTTTCGGAATACACTTTCACGCCCACTTCGAGCGACGTGTGGAACACGCGATTGACCTCGGCCTTCAGCACGATCAAATCGCCAATGTGAATCGGGCTGCGAAAATCGAGATAGTCGACCGACGCGGTGACCAGGTAGCTCCCCGAGTGGCGATGGCCCGCAATCGCTCCGGCGATGTCAATCAAGTGCATGACGCGGCCGCCCAAAATGTACCCGAGCGGATTCGCGTCGTTCGGCAGCACCGCTTCGAGCATCTCCGAACGCGAGGCGCTCACCGGCTTGCCCGGAAGCCCGGTGTCGGGCGGTTCCGTCGTATAGGCAATGGCGGGACGTGCGGCGGGATTCGACTTCGGCTTCTTCTCCAAGAAACTTCCTCCCACGATGATTGGCGTCCGAAAACGAGATGGCTATAATACGACACATCATGAATACACCCCAAGCTTCGAAAAGCCGCAGGCAAATGCTCGAGGATTTCGTCACAAAGAATCCCGGCGACGCGTTTGGCCGCTACGGACTCGCGATGGAATGCCTGAAGACGGGCGACAGCGTCGCGGCCGAAGAACATTTCAAACAACTCCTCGGCGCGCATCCGGAATACATCGCGGGATATTTTCAGTACGGGCAAATGCTCGCCAAGCTGGGGCGAATTGACGATGCGCGCAAGGCGCTCACCGAAGGCGAGTCGCGCGCGGCAAAGGCCGGCGAAGAGCACGCGCGGCAAGAATTGCAGGCGGCGCTCGGCGAGTTGGGCTGACGCGCTGGAGAACCGCCTCCGCGTTTTGCGCCGGGAAATCATCCGGGACATTTTCGGTGGCGCGACGAACGGGCGCGTAGCCCGTGTTTCGTGCCCTCAGGCGCGCGTTTCCCGGCCAGTGAGAAATCGCCAAGCGCGTCGCATGTTCTGCTATGCTAGGGTTTGCGGCGCCGCACAGATGAAGCCGAAGCGCATTCCGCTCTTCCCGCTCGATGTGGTTCTTTTCCCCGGAGCGACTCTGCCCTTGCACATTTTCGAGCCGCGCTATAAGCAAATGATTCGCCGGTGCCTCACGATGAAGCTGGAATTCGGCGTCATTCTGGCGCAGAAGCAAAATATTGCGACCATCGGCTGCACCGCGGCGATCATCACCGTGGTCAAGCAGCACGCGGACGGCAATATGGATATTCTGACGCGCGGTCAAACGCCGTTTCACCTGACGGAACTTTTCGACGACAAGCCCTATTACGAAGCGGCGATTGACTGCTTTGACGAGCCCACCGGGCCTTACCCTGCGGCATCCAACGAATTGATGGACCTTTATGAGCAGTGCCATTGGCTGGTCTTCAATCGCGGGCCCGAGAGGATGCCGCCGGAGCCGAAGCATTCTCCCGCGTATGCCATGGCCGCATCGCTGCCGCTGGAATTGGATCAGCAGCAAGTGCTCCTCGAGATGCGCGATGAAGCCGAACGGCAATCGCACCTCTTTGAGCAATTGAAGGAATGGCTGCCGCAACTGACGCGCTTAAACGAGCGCCGCGAGCGCGCCCGCGGCAATGGGCATTCGGTGAATTAGCGCGCGGCGGGCGCGGCAGCTATACTGGCGGGAAGGAGAATTCGGCGTGGCCAATGAAGCGGCGGCACGAGGGACTTCGGAAAAGGGATCTCGCGGCATGAGTGCAAAACCAAATCTGCTGGGCGAATTGCGAAAAAGCAAATGGACGGAAGCGCGCTACGCGAAGCGCACCGTGAAGGACGAGCTTCGCGAGAATCTGCTGCGCAAGCTCAGCACGGGCGAAGAACTATTTCCCGGAATTCGCGGCTACGGCGACACGGTGATTCCGCAAATCGTCAATGCGATTTTCTCGCGGCACCATTTCATTCTTCTCGGCCTGCGCGGGCAGGCGAAAACGCGCATCCTGCGCGAGCTGGCGGGCTTCCTCGACGAGGAAATTCCCGTCATCCACGGCTGCGAAATCAATGACAACCCCTACCACCCCATTTGCCGCGCGTGTCGCGAACGCGCCGCGCTCGAAGGCGAGGCCATGCCGATTGCGTGGCTGCCCCGCGAGCGCCGCTACGTCGAAAAACTGGCCACGCCGGACGTGACCATTGCGGACATCATCGGAGACGTGGACCCCATCCGCGCCGCGAAAAGCGGTCGCGACCTTTCCGACGAGCTCACGATTCACTACGGCTTGCTGCCGCGCGCGAATCGCGGCCTTTTCGCCATCAACGAACTGCCGGACCTGGCGGGAAAAATTCAGGTCGGGCTGTTCAATATCATGCAGGAGGGCGACATTCAGATTAAGGGCTACCCGGTGCGCATGCCGCTCGACGTGCTGCTGGTCTTCACCGCGAACCCGGAGGATTACACCGCGCGCGGAAAAATCATCACGCCGCTCAAGGACCGCATCGGCTCCGAAATTCGCACGCATTATCCCGCCACGCTGGACGAAGGCATCGCCATCACCACGCAGGAATCCTGGACCGCGCGCGAAGGACGCAGAATTGAAATCCCGCAATACATTCGCGAGGTGGCGGAGGAAATCGCGTTTCAAGCGCGCGAGGATAAGCGCGTCGACCGGCGCTCAGGCGTAAGCCAGCGGTTGCCGATTTCGTGCCTCGAAAACGCGGTGAGCAGCGCCGAGCAGCGTGCCGCGCGTAATGGCGAGAAGATTCCCGTGGCGCGCGTCGCCGATATTTACGCGGCGATTCCCTCGATGACGGGAAAATTCGAACTCGAATACGAAGGCGAGTTGCGCGGCGCGGACACCATCGCGCGCGAGCTGATTCGCGCCGCGATCGGAAAAACGTTCACGAAATATTTCAAGGATACGAATCTTCAGTCCGTGGTGCAGTGGTTCGAGATGGGCGGCGAACTGAAAGTTGCGCCAGACGCGAAGACCGCCGAGTATCTCGCCGAACTGAAAAACGTGCAGGGATTGTTTGACCATACCCCTGCGCTCGGAGTGGGCCCGAAAGACGATCCCGGCGTGCAGGCCGCCGCTGCGGAATTCGTTCTCGAAGGATTGTGGGCGCACAAGAGAATCAGCCGCAGCGAGGAGCGCGGATTTTTCGCCGAGGCCAGAAAAGCGCCGGAGCCGCGCGAAGCTCCGGGACGCATGCCGCGCCGCCAGTTTAATTAACCAAAGGGAATCATCCCAAACGCGCCATGAAATACGTACGCTACAAAAAATATACAGGGCAGGAAGCCGACGACATTGATTTGCAGGAGCTGATGAACCGGCTCTCCGATTTCCTGCTGCAGAGCGGCTTCGAGTCGCAATACTACGGCTTCCACGAAATGGATCCGCAGCGGTCCATGGAACAATTGCGCCAGGCCATCTTGCGCGCGCTGGAAGAAGGCGACCTGCTGCCGCCGGAGATGATGGAAGAGCTTCTCAAAAATCCTGACATCGATCGAAACCAGCGCCTGCGCGACATCATCGACCAGCTCATCGAGCGCATGATGCAGGAAGGCTACGTTTCGCCGCAGCCGCCACAAATCACCCCGCCCCCGGAGCAGACGCCCGGAGGACAGATTGGCGCGCCGGGAAAGCAGGATGTCAATGCACGATTCGAGATCACCGACAAGGCGCTCGATTTTCTCGGCTTCAAAACCCTCCGCGATCTGCTCGCATCGCTGGGGAAGAGCAGTTTCGGGCGGCACGACACGCGCGATCTGGCCACGGGAATCGAATCCGGCGGTGCGTCGAAGCCATACGAATTCGGCGATACGCTGAACTTGGACATTCCCGAAACGCTGTTTCACGCGCTGCGGCGTCAGGGCGCGCATGTGCCTCTGGATATCGATTACCAGGATTTGATGGTCCACCAATGCGAATATCAGAGTTCCTGCGCGACGGTACTGCTGCTCGATTGCAGCCACAGCATGATTCTCTATGGCGAGGACCGCTTCACGCCGGCAAAGCGCGTGGCGCTGGCTCTGTCGCACCTGATTCGCTCGCAATATCCGGGCGATTCGCTGCACTGCGTGCTGTTCCACGACAGCGCCGAAGAAATTCCGCTCGGACAACTCGCGCGCGTTCAGGTCGGCCCGTATTACACGAACACGCGCGAAGGCCTGCGTCTCGCGCAGCGCATTCTCAATCGGCAGAAGAAAGACATGCGCCAGATCGTGATGATTACCGACGGAAAACCTTCCGCGCTGACCCTCGAGGACGGCCGGATTTACAAGAATGCCTTCGGCCTCGATCCGCTGGTGGTAACACAGACGCTCGAAGAAGTCGCCAAGTGCCGCCGTGCGGGAATCTTGATCAACACGTTCATGCTGGCCAGCGATTACAGCCTGGTGCACTTCGTGCAGAAAATCACGGAGCTTTGCCGAGGGAAAGCGTACTTCACCACGCCGCATACGCTCGGGCAGTATCTCCTGATGGATTACCTGCAGAAAAAAACAAAGCACGTCCACTGAAGCGCAAAACGCGATGCATCAACCGTCCTCTGAAAAAAAGCGAGAAATGCCGCCACGCAAAGCCCGGCCGCGATGCTGCGAAGAAAGAATCTACGATGAATTTTCCTGCATCGCGCGCGGTTTGTTACAATCCAATTATAAATGAGCTTTCTGCGCGCCATTTTTGGAGGAAGGATTATGTCGAAGATTCAGACCGGTAGTCCGGCGCCCATGTTCGCGCTCGGCGGCATTGACGGCCGGCAACATTCGCTGGCCGACGCGCTGAAGAAAGGGCCGGTGCTCGCGGCGTTTTTTAAGGTGAGTTGCCCGGTGTGCCAGTTGGCCTTCCCGTTTCTCGAGCGCATATACGACACTTACGGCGATGCCACGGTGAGCTTCTGGGGCGTCTCGCAGGACACTGCGCACGACACGCAAGAGTTCCTCGACGAGTTCGGCGTCAAGTTTCCCACGCTGATCGATGCCGACGGCTACAAAGCGACAAAGCAATATGGATTGACGAACGTGCCGAGCATTTTTCTGATCCAGCCGGATGGCAAGGTGCACACCGCATCCGTCGGCTTCGCGAAGAAGGACCTGGAGGCGATAGCCGCAGAAATTGCCAAGGCTTCCGGCAAAGCAACACAACGTTTGTTCCGTCCGGACGAGAAAGTGCCGGAATACAGACCCGGTTGAGGCTCGAAAGGCTAGGTTCCGGTCGGAACCTAAAAACAATTGCTCAAACGAATTCTTCGTCGATTAAACGCTTCTTGTGCTTCGGAGGTTTCGTGCGGCGGTCGGGAATAACGCGCGCGGCCGGAGGCGTGCCGATGTTTTCGCGCGCCATGCGCCGCGCTTCGGTTCCCTTCTCGAATTTCCGCTTCTTCTTACGCCGGGCCATCACGGGCGTATTAAGCCACGCTGAGGCCCCTCGGTGCAAATGCGGCGCCCGCTCATGAGGCATCGAGTTCGAGCCGTCGCAACGTCTCTCACCCTGATTCTCATCATCGCGGCGTGTGTGCGCCTGGGCTTCGCCTGGGATTACACGCGGCAAAATTCCCGGCAAGCGCTCAGCGTGATTCCCTTCATGTTCGAATCGGGCGATATCGCCGTATCGCTCGCGCGCGGGCAGGGATTCAGTTCCCCGCTGCGCGTGCACACTGGCCCAACCGCATGGATGACGCCGGTTTATCCTCTGCTGCTTGCGGGAGTCTTTCGCTTCTTCGGCATTTACACGTTCCGTTCGTATATCGCCGCGGTTCTCCTGAATATTTTGTTTGCCACGCTCGCCTGCGTGCCGATTTATTATGCGGGCCAGCGAATCGGAGGCGCCGGACTCGGCGCGGGCGCGGCATGGCTCTGGGCGATTTTTCCCAACGCGATCCTCATGCCCTTTGAAAGCATGTGGGATGCGTGTCTTGCGGCGCTGCTGGCGGCAACGATTTTGTGGGCGACGCTGGCGCTGGCCGAATCGCGGCGCGCGCGCGATTGGGCCGCATACGGGTTACTGTGGGGCGTCATGCTGATGACGAATCCCACGCTGGGTTCGCTGCTCCCGCTTTTGCTGGGATGGCTCGCGTACCGCGCCTACAAGGAACGCCGGCCGTGGCTCGCCAAGCCTCTGCTGGCCGTGGGCGTGGCTGCTCTCTGCTGTGTGCCGTGGACCGTGCGAAATTACAAGGTCTTCCACGCATTTGTTCCGCTGGCTTCCGTCCTGGGCTTGCAATTGTGGATGGGAAACAATCCTCACGCGCACGCGGTGTGGCTTGCCCGATTGCACCCCATGAATGACTCCGCCGAACGCGCCAAGTACATTGCCATGGGCGAAATCGCGTATATGCGCCAGAAACAGCACGAGGCCATCGCGTATATGGTGTCGCATCCGCGGCGAGTAGCAGTTTTGGCGGCAAACCGATTCATCGCCATCTGGACCGGAGGCACACCCCATCCGCTGAAGGATTTTCAGCGGAATCATTCTTTGTGGTTCGCCTATGTTCTCCTGTTCAATGTTTTTGCGGCGGTGGGCGCGCTGGCCGGAATCGTGCTTCTGTTTTGGAAGCGCAGCATGTTCGCATTTCCGCTGGCCGTGTTCCCGGTGGTATTCCCGTGGGTCTATTACATTTCGCTCGCGTTGCCGCGCTACCGGCTTCCCATCGATCCCGTGGTGATTTTGCTGGCGGCAATTGCCCTGTCGGCGGCCATAGGGCGGGTATCACGGGACGGTGCCCGCAGCCACGCCTTGCCGTAAAAAAAAGCGCGCGCTCACTTCCTCGAATATCCGCTCCCGAGCTGCGCCGGGCGCACTACCGGCGCAAGTGTTGAATCGCGTGCCACAAATCGGCCAGCCACGGCCAAAGCACGGCGATTCCGAGCAGCGCCGCCATGAATTTGCGCCTTGCGGCGGTTCCAAACCGCCAAGTCGCATCGGGCCCGTGGCTCTCGCAGAAGCCATCCTCGAATGCCGGCCGTCCGCATCGCTCTCCGGAACGCCCCAGGTGCAAGCAGCGCGGCCCCTGTCCTTCCGCCGAGTTAACGACTTGGCCTCTCATCCTTGCGCCTCACTCGCATTCTGCTACAGTCAAAAGAGTAACGCCAGACTGGCCTCATGCCGGAAACCACCACTGCATCGCCGGCCCGCCCGGCTCGCCTGAAGCTTGAGCCGTACTCTGCCGAATTGCGCCTCGCATCCCTCACCCCCGGCATCGATAACATTCACTATGACGTCTACCTGAGCCCAAGGTTTTTGGAAATCGGCCGCCAGTATCTCGCCGACCTTGTGCGCCAGGCCGCGTCCCTGCAGCAATCTTTCGGATTCGAAACGCGCCAGTCGCGCGCGGGCGATTCGTCCCAGTTCCGCAAGCTACTGAGCGAGCTTTTGCAGTCGGGAATCACGCGCGCGCAATTTGAAAAGAGTATCGAGTATGACCTTCTGCTGCGCCTGGCGATTCTGAAATTCTTCATCCAGGAATTGGCCAGCGAATTTTCGACCTTGATCGTCGAGTGCAAGGAATACGTCCGTTCGCGCGGGGCCGTATTTGAGCACAGCGAGCAGGCCCACGTGAAGCGCGCGCAGATTGCCGAGCTGCAATCAAACCGCAAAAGCATCGTGCGCCGCGCCGGCCAAACGCTCTTTCACATCCTCAAGGAACTGGACGAATCCGTGCTCTCGAAATCGCGCCGCGCGCTCTTTGGCGAAGATTTTGCGGACACCTACGAACTGCTCACCAACCGCCTTCTCTTTGTCGAAAATGGAAACGACGACTATCTTTTCCTCGAACACTACGTTTTGCTGGGCAATTTCCTGCAGGACCCTGACCGCTTCGAAAACTTTGACGCGCTGCTCATCGATTTTCTGCGTGACTTCGTCATCACCGACGCGAACTCCGAGGAGCTGCGCCGCGCGCACGAAGCCTATGGAAAGCTCGTCGAACAGGCCCTCGGCAAGCGCTCCGATCTGGCAAAATTGGAGGGAGATCAGGACGAAGTGCTCCGCCGCGCGGGCGGCGGCGACAGTTTTCTCCCCGGCATTTTCAAGCGCCGCGGCGGCGTGGAAGCGGAAACGAATCTCGCTGTCTTGCGGCGGCGCCAGGCGGATCTCGAATTTCAGCTTGCGGAAATCAGCCCGGAATTGGAAGCTACGAAACAAAAGGTCGATTTTCTCACCGAGGAGTTTCGCAGCCGCCTGGGTGATTATTTGTCCGAGCCGCAGAACGCCCGCCGCCTGTTCGATCCTTCCGCCACCGGAGGCTCTGGCGCGGGCGACGCGGAAGTCCGCGAGCGCTTGCTCGATGAGCTGCACCGGCGCCTCGAGGAGCGCGACCTCCTTGGCTACGTCCTCGCCAGCTACGAAGTCTGCAATCTCTACAACGATTTCTGCCCGCCGGTTCACTTGCAGCAGCTCCGCCGCGCGCTGCTCTCTCGCGACGAAATGAAGCGCGTCGAAAAAGTGCTCAGCCAGTTCCCCGCGCGCAATTTTTCGCTCAAGCGCATCGAGGAAGCCTCGAAGGCTTTGCGCCGCTGCTCGCGTGACGATTCCCGCGCGCTGGTCGTGCGTTTCGCGCAGGATTTGATGCGTCTTCGGCGCGACCGCCGCAATTATCAGCACGTAGTAGCGTGGCTCGATAAAATCAATCTCGTTCGGTCCGATCGCCAGCGCGAGCTCTCGCGCGTGAATAACAGCCTTTACGAATTCGTGTTTCCCGATGAGCGCCGCGGCACCGACGATCCCGTCGTCTCGCACACGGTCATCAAGGCCGACGTGCGCGGCTCGACGGAAATCACCAAGGACTTGCTCGCGCGCGGCCTCAATCCCGCGTCCCATTTCAGCCTGACGCTTCACGAACCCGTAAAGCGCCTCCTCGAACGCCACGGCGCCACGAAAGTCTTCCTCGAAGGTGACGCCATCATCCTGGCCATTTACGAAACGGAATCGAATCGCGCCAGCCAGCGCGCCGTCGCGAAAGCGTGCGTGCTGGCGCGCGAAATCATCGAAGTGACGCAGGCGTATAACGCCAAGGCGGAAGCGGGAAATTTGCCGCGTCTCGAACTCGGCATCGGCGTCGCCTTTCAGAACTCCGCGCCTTCGGTCTGGTCCGATGGTGATTCGAAGATCATGATTTCGAAGGCCCTCAATCTTTCGGATCGTCTCTCCAGTTGCTCGAAGATGGCGCGACGCTTATTCGCGAAGAATCCTTCGCCCTTTCGCGTCTTCCTGCTGCAAAGTTTGATCGTCGAGGGCGCGGCCGAAGACGAAGGCGACGAGTTGCTCATGCGCTTCAACATGAACGGCATCGAGCTTAACGAAGAGGGCTTCCAGAAACTCGCCGGCGAGATTTCACTTTTCCCGCTCGAAGGAACTTTTCCGATGCCCTGGGGCAAGGATCGCGCGCAACTTTTCTATGGCGAACTGCCGTTCCGCGATTCCCTCGAGCCCATCGTGGTGCGCCGCGGCATGACGCGCGAGCTGCAAGCCGGCGGCAAAATCGGCGGCCCGACGAATCGCCCCTACTTCGAAGTGTGCGTCCATCCCAAGCTGCTCGAACTGGCCCGCAAAAAAGTCGGCGCAACGAAGCGCTGAACGCCGCCGTATTTCGCTTGCGATTTCCGCGCGACGAAGATTTTCCCTGCTCAAACACCCATGCGCTGCCGTGCTCAGCTATCTCGGAAGTTGAGCACTACCTCGCGTCAATCAGACCTGTCAGACGGGCCTGTCCTCTGAGTTGAGGCGGCAGAAGAACTCCGTCCTATTTTCGCGTTCAAAAAGGGACTTGCTTTTTCCTCCGTGCTTGTAGCATTATTGCTGCAATATGAATAAAGAACCTCGCGGCTCTCAGGCCGCACGCCTTCGTCAACGTAAATTCCGTCTGCTCGGCCGCTTCCCGATTCCTTCCGATCTGCTGCCCGGAGCGCTCACCCGGAGTTT
>DATLTU010000032.1:0-25096 GCA_035533415.1 Candidatus Limnocylindrales bacterium | reverse complement strand
GAAATTTGCTGGAAGCGCGAATGAAAATCACAGCCTATAATAAACATCGCTCGGCTCCTTTCCTCCCGAGCCTTGGTCAATTACCGCAACCAAGTTTACTCGGCCGGGGAGGGAGCCGACGACGTTATCTAATCAAGTTCCTGCCAAGGCAAAGAAAAACGCCGGACCGAAGGAGAGGACGGCCCGGCGCGAATGCAAACAGCGCGAATCGAAACTCGAAGAAACTATGCCGACTGGCCAGCCCAGCGTCGGCGCAGCCCGAAACCCAGCGCGAGTAACCCAGTGCCGAACAGAACCAGCGTTCCCGGTTCCGGCGTGGTCGCCGTCAGCGAATCGAGAACCACATTGCTTCCGCATGGCCCACTAGGATTACTGCTGGCACCACAGGGAGAAATCAGAACCAGAAATTGGTCATTGGCGTTCAGGTCGATCGTGGAAGAGAAAACCTGCGCACTTGTTGAACTATTGTTTCCTACCCAGGCTTTCGTGTTGGTGAGCGCAAAGCTGCTGCTCAAGAACGGATCAGAGGCATAGCCAAGGATGGCGTAAGCTTCTCCCGGCTGAACGCTTCCGAAACTTAGCGTCATCGACGTCGCTCCGAGCTTAAACAAGCTGCTGACGTCCAGGCCCATGACGTAATCTGCGCTGGGGCCGTCCCATCCAATCTCATTTTCTCCGTTGCCCTGGCCAGCCAAGCCCAAGCCCGTCTCGTTGATGCCGTCGCCCTTCGCAAAAAGAGCGGTGGGGTTGCAATTGGAAAGTGTAGCAGTGCTGGATGGACTGGCGGCAGAGCATACATAGCCGTACGCGGTGATGGTCGCTCCGTTCGATGTATAGCTTTGGGATGTGCCGAGGCTTGTGTCAGATCCGCCAAAGCCGAAACTCAAACTGACGCCGCTCGCAAATACCGGAACCGCCGCCAAAGCGATCATGCTCAGCGCCAGTGCCGCAAACCTTGCCTTCATTTCTAGTGCCTCCGTGGATTGCTGCCACAAACCTACGTGCATTTACACAGCCAAATCACTCGCCCAAGACGAATTCTATAAACCATTGCGAGATAACCACTTACACATACAGTCTCGGCATTTGCGGCGCATATGTGCAAATAAATTCACTCTTTTACATCTCATTTCGTATGCATCTTTAATTTCGACGCACTCGCCTGTTCAGCCCTTACTTCTGGTTTCGTCTGTAGCGTCTTGCGTTTACGCAGCGATACGCTAGTCCGCCTGCCCCCTCACGGTTTGTGACGCGGAGCACATTGCCAGGTGATGGGAATCATGGGATGTCCCTCCTTTAAAGCCTAGAGTTACCTTGAATCACTCCGGAAGAGCACTTCGAAGTCCTTTCCGGTCGGATCATCGCAAATGCGTATGGAGGAATTATGAAAACGAAGCTTTACATCGGGGCGGTGCTGGCGGGCTCTCTATTGTTCATCGCCGGGCACATGACAGCCAGAGGAGAAGGAAGCATGAATCAGAAGACTCAAGAGAATTTGTTGACCGCCATGCACGGCGAGGCGTTCGCGCACGCGAAGTATTTGCTCTACGCCAAGCAAGCCCGACGGGATGGGCATACCGAGTTGGCAAACCTGTTCACAAAGGCCGCCAACACGGAACTTCTTCAGCATTTTGCAGAAGAAGCGCAACTCGAGGGATTAGCGGGCAGCGACGCAGACAACCTCAAGGACGCCATCAAGGGTGAATCCTATGAAGTTGACACCATGTATCGCGAATTCGCCGAGCAAGCTGCGGCCGCTGGAGATAAGGCCGCCGCGGACCGTTTTGAAGAGATTCGCCATGATGAAATGGCTCATCGCGATGCCTTCAAGGGCGCTCTCGCAAAATTAGAAACGAAACCGTCTGCCGGCCAGTAGCGTGGCGAAAGCGCCTGCTCGTTTTCGACGCTAGCGGCTTAAGCGCAGGTGAATGATATTGGTGTGGTTCAACCTGCCCTCGGTTCCACGCATTCCCTGCGCGCCACGGCCGCAACCGTCGGCTGGTTGAAGATGACTCAACGCGTGTGCTAGCATCCCGCTTTCCGCAGGGGGCGAAGCGGTTCGCCGATGCGCCTCACAAACGCTTGCACTCGTCCTTTTCTTTCCGGCCGTCCGGCCGCCGCTACAAAACTGCAATCAAGTAAACGGTCTTGTATCATTCCTCCTGGCCGCTCCCGGCGGGATTTTTTCGCGAACCCGAACGATACACAAGCTTCGTCAATTTTTGATCCACCCGAGGTGAACCATGAAAGTCTATAACACGGAGAAAATTCGCAACGTGGGCATTGTAGGCCACGGCGACACGGGGAAAACGCAGCTCGTGTCGTCGATGCTGTTCACTGCGGGGATGACGCCCCGTCTCGGCAAAGTTACCGACGGTTCGACCGTCACCGACTGGGACGAGGAAGAAATCGCGCGAAAAATCTCCATCCACACCGGCCTCGCCTACGCCGAATGGGGCGCCGCCGACAAAATTAAAATCAACTTTCTCGACACGCCCGGCTATTCCACCTTCATCAACGACACGAAAGCCTCGCTCATCGCCGCTGACGCCGCTCTGATTCTCGTCGACGCCGCCGCTGGCTGCCAGGTGGTCACCGAAAAAGTTTGGGATTACGCGACGGAATATGATCTGCCTCGCGCCTTCATCATCAATTGGATGGATCGCGAGCTTGCCAGCTTCGAGCGCGCTCTCGAATCCATTCAGCAGGTTTTTGGACGCGGCGCCGTGCCCATTCAACTCCCCATCGGCGCGGAAAAGAATTTCAAGGGCGTTATCGATCTCGTCGCGATGAAGGCGCTCACGTATACGCCGGACGGCGACGGCAAAGCCAAAGTCGAGGACATTCCCACCGAAATGGCCGAAGCCGCCAAAGCCGCGCACGAAGCCCTCGTCGAAATGGTCGCCGAAATCGACGACGAGCTGATGCAGGAGTTTTTCGACAAAGGCACGCTCCCGGTCGAGGATCTAAAAAAAGGCCTGCGCGAAGCCGTACTCGAAAAGCGCATCTATCCCGTGCTCGCCAGCTCCGCGCTGCGCAATATCGGCAGCGACGCGATTCTCGATTTCATCGCCGAGACATTTCCTTCACCCGCGGAGCGCGGCAAGGCCTCCGCCCACAAAGAGCCTGCGCGCAAGGGCGAAACTATCGAGCGCAAAATCGACGACAAGGAACCGCTCTCGCTTTTCGTCTTCAAAACCATCGCCGACACGTTCGCCGGCCGCATCAGTTATTTCAAAGTCTTGAGCGGTGTGCTGCACAACGACGCCAACGTCGCGAATTTCAATCGCAACGCCGTCGAGCGATTCCAGCATCTCGAAGTCCGCCAAGGAAAAACCGCCACCGCCATCAACGAGCTTCACGCCGGCGACATCGGCACCATCGCAAAATTGAAAGACACGACCACCGGCGACACGCTCGGCGACAAATCCGCGCCGCTTTTCTACCCGCCCGCGCATCTCCCCGAGCCTTCGATCACCTTCGCCATCGAGCCGAAAACGCGCGCCGACGAAGACCGCATCGGCGTCGCCATTCATCGCATTCTCGAGGAAGATCCCGCGCTGCGCTTCAGCCGCGACGCGCAAACCAAGGAATTCCTGATCGCCGGCGCGGGCCAGCAGCACATCGAAGTCGTCGTCGCGAAATTGCGCAAGCGCTATCACGTCGACCTCGCGCTGCATCCGCCCAAGGTCGCCTATCGCGAAACCATTCGCGGCAAGGCCGACGCGGAAGGCAAACACAAGAAGCAGACCGGCGGCCACGGCCAGTTCGGCCTCTGCCGCATCAAGATGGAGCCGCTACCGCGCGGCAGCGGCGTGGAATTCGTCGACGACGTTTTCGGCGGCGCCATTCCGAAGAACTGGATTCCTTCGGTCGAGAAAGGAATTCGCGACGCCTCCGAGCGCGGTTTCCTCGCCGGTTTTCCCGTGGTCGATTTTCGCGCCAGCCTCTACGACGGCAAATATCACGACGTCGATTCTTCCGACATGGCGTTCAAAATCGCCGGCGCGCTCGCCTTCAAGGAAGCCATGAAGCAGGCCAAGCCCGCGCTCCTCGAGCCGATCATGAAAGTCGAGGTCTATGCGCCCGATCAATATTCCGGCGACATCATGGGCAACATCAGCTCGCGTCGCGGCCACATCAGCGGCAGCGAGGCGCGCGGGCAAAACGTCATCGTGCGCGCGCAAGTGCCCTTCGCGGAAATGTTGAGCTACGCGAACGATTTGGTATCGATGACCCAGGGCCGCGCCAGCTATTCGATGGAATTTTCTCACTACGATTTCGTCCCGGCCGAAATCGCCCAAAAAATCATCGCCGCCCACAAACCCCACGCCGCCGCCGAGGAGGAGGCCGAATCGGCAGCAAACGGGCACTAAGTCCGACGCCGTCGCTGGGTCACCGATTGCCCTGCTCGAAGCTAGATTCCTCACTGCCCTCAGAGTGACAAAGTGCTTAGTTCGTGTCGGCAAAGACCTCAGGATTCTAAGCTTGTGAAACAGACCGCTTTCCTGATTCTCTTCAATGCATTCTTGAGCTTTTTGCTGTTCCTAGTTGCATGGATAATCCTCATCCGGCTTGTCCCAGCCGGACAATATGTTTTTGGATCCAAACTTGCGTCACAAAAATTATAAGACGCTTCAAGCAACATACGGCGATCCAATCGGAGGGATGCGCCGAGTCCTGTGGTTGATGACATTTGTATGTTTTCCGATGATTGCGGTGACGATTGGAACCGCTAGCGGAACGATGTCGAGAGCCCATCCCGTGCCGATTGCATTTCTAGGGATTCTGCCAATAGAAGTGTTCGTTCTGAGCCTTTCCGAGTTACGGACTCGAGAGGTTTTGCCCTTCGTTGCGTACGCCGCGATTGCTTGTGTGGTCGCGTTCGTAGTTTTTCATCTGCGTATGACGTTGCGATAGAGCAAGACCATGTGGTCAGATCCGGACGACCGGCCAACTTGGCGCTCGCGGACCGACGTGTCCTACGCCACTTTTTCGCCCGCGGCCTTTTCGAGCAATTCGTGAATCAGCGTTTGGTACGGCTTCTCCTGCCGCGCGGCGAGACGCCGAAGCCTCGCGAGAAGTCGCGGATGAATGCGTATCGCGATCAGCCGTTTCGCGTGGCCCGTTTTCGGCCTGCCGACGCGGCGCGCGCGCTTCAGCTCCGCATCCGTCGACTCGGCGACATCCGAGAAATCAATCTGGCTGTCGGGAATATGCCTTGCGCTCTTTGCGGCTCGATTGCCGCGCGCTGATGATGCGTATCGTTTCCTTGCCATGCGCTAACCTCCGAATCGTGTAAACGATCAGTAGCACTCGTCCGCTCGCTGCCCTTCCGAGCCGCTTGAATCGCCGCTCTGCCCCGGAATGCTCGGCGTCCTCCCAATCCAGACCGTCGAAGTCGGCAAATACGGTCGCCGCTTCCTCGAAGCTGACGCCGTGTTTCTCAAGATTTCGAGCCGCCTTCCGCGCATCCCAAGAAAACACATTATTGTATATACACTAATTCCTCGCCGCCGTCAAATGCTCGCTTTCCGGTTTGCGACTGGAACGATCGCATAAGCCAAATTGGCACTTGCGCGCGGCGCCGTAAAGTTGCAACCTTCCACGCATGAAATCGCGCACAAAAACCAAGCCAAACAAATCAACCCCGCGCTGGGCTGACGCCACCATCGCGATTCATCGCGGCGAGTCTACGCACGGCCGCAGCGGCCCCGTGGCGCCGGAGATTGTACGCAGTTCGACATTCACATTTTCATCGGCCGCCGAGATGAAGCGCTGGGCCGAAGGCAAAAGCTCCGCTTACATTTACACGCGCTACGGCAATCCCACGCTGGCCATCGCCGAGGAAAAAATCGCCGCGCTCGAAGGCGCCGAAACCGCCGTTGTCGCCGCGTCCGGCATGGCCGCGATTTCGAGCGCGCTGCTTGCCGTGCTCAGCTCCGGCGACGAAGTCATCTCCACCGCGCAGCTTTACGGCGGCACGTACCGCCTGATGCGCGATGTTTTCCCGCGCTTCGGGATTCGCGTGCGCCACGTCGAAAGCGATCTCGTTGGTATCGAGGACATCGTCACGCCGCGGGCGCGCGCGCTTTACGTCGAGACGCCCACAAATCCCTCGCTGCGCCTGGTCGATTTGCGCCGCACCGTCGCCATCGCGCGCGAATTCAATCTCGTCTCCATCGTCGACAACACGTTCGCCAGCCCCGTGCTGCAGAAACCCATCGCGCTCGGCTTCGACATGGTGGTTCACAGCGCGACCAAATATCTTGGCGGCCATTCGGATTTGATTGCCGGAGCCGTCGCCGGCTCGCAGCCGTGGATTAAGCGCGTGCGCGACAATATTATTTATCTCGGCGGCTGCATGGACCCTGCCGGCGCGTATCTGCTGATTCGCGGAATGAAAACGCTCACCGTGCGCGTCGAGCGCCAGTGCAAAACTGCCATGGCCGTCGCGAAATTCCTCGAACGCCATCCGAAAGTCGCGCGGGTCCACTATCCCGGACTCGCTTCTCATCCCGATCACAAACTCGCGCGCCGCCAGATGCGTGATTTCGGCGCCATGCTCTCTTTCGACATGAAAGGCGGCCTCGCCGCCGCGCGGCGCTTCTGCGACCGCGTGCAAATTTTCGCGCTCGCGGCCAGCCTCGGCGGAGTCGAATCCCTGGTGGTCCTGCCGATTTACAGTTCGCACGCCAAGATGTCGCGCGACGAACTCCACCGTGCCGGCGTCGAGCCCGGAACGGTCCGCGTCTCGATTGGCCTCGAAGACCCCGCCGACCTAATCGGCGACCTGCGCCAAGCCCTGGCGTGAGGGCCGACCCGTAAGCACGCTGAGCGTCACGCTACTTTCCCGGCGGCGCGTTTGCGTAATTCAAGAATCGCGTTGCCCCCTGTCCCTCGGTCCAGTAAATCGCCGTAGTACCCGATGTCTCTCTTCCGTCAACGTTCACTTGAACAACTGGGTTGACCCATCCATTCCCGCCCCGTACAATTTTTCATAACGTGCGGGACGGGGGCAGTTCCGGTACGAGGGAGAGGCTCGGAAGCAAACGTTTGCGGAGGTCCGCCGTCCTATAAATAGGCGATGGGCCCGGAGGGCGCATGAGGGGGAAACGCGGCAAAAGAGGGGTCTCGATACTCGCGGTAGCGCTGTCTCTATCCTTGCTCGCGGTCGCGGGATGCGAAGACTTCGCCAAACACACGGCCCAAGTTCGCCAGCCTGCTCCCACGCCCCAGGCTTCGCTCGATGCCGCCAAGATCGGCGCGCTGCCTTTCCCAGCACACGTCCCTGACCTGCAAGCGCTTGTTCCCGGTTCGAGTCCCGCAGCCGACCTTCTCCTTGCGCAGGCCCAGGCCAGTTTCGATGCGGGAGAGCAAGCCTATCAAGCGGGCCAACTTGCCGTGGCGCGCGAGGATTTCAACTCCGCCCTCGACCGGCTGATGAAAAGCGGACCCGAGGACGCCGGCGACGTCCGCCTGCGCCAGCTCTTTGATCGCATCGTCGACACGATGCAAAACGACGAGATCGAAACCGAAAAAAGAGATGAAATCGTAGCCAGCGCTGGCGAAACCGGCGCCGATACCACCGATGAATCTCAGACGGTCACGCCGCCGGAATCCACCGCGCCCATCGAAGAAATCGCCAACATGGAAAGCCTGCCAGCCACGGATCCGCGTCTGGCGGCCATGGCCGAAAAGGAACTCATCACCGTTCCGCACGACATTCCTCTCACTGTCAATGCGTCCGTCCTGCAATATCTGAGTTTTTTTGAAACGCCGCGTGGCCGCGAAATCGTCGAACTCGGCCTCCAGCGCGCCGGCCGCTATCGCGCGATGATCGAATCCACGCTGAAAAAAGAAGGCGTGCCGCAGGACCTGATTTATCTCGCTCAGGCCGAATCGGCGTTCAAACCCAAGGTTATCTCGAGCGCTGGTGCGCGCGGCATATGGCAATTCATGCCCTACACCGGCGAGGAGTACGGACTGGATCGCAATTTTTGGGTCGACAAGCGCGATGATCCCGAGGCAGCCACGCGTGCCGCCGCCGAACACTTGCGCGACCTCTACCAGATGTTTGGCGACTGGTATTTGGTGATGGCCGCGTATAATTCCGGCCCGCTCAATGTGGCGCGCGCCGTCGAGCGCACGGGTTACGCCGATTTCTGGAAGTTGCAGAAGCTCAACGCCCTTCCGGCGCAAACGAAAAACTATGTGCCGATTATTTTGGCCCTGGCGATGGTCGCCAAAGATCCGTTGCTCTATGGCATCCACGTGGATCCGGATCCGCCGCTCACGTTCGACACGATCCGGCTCAACCATGCCATCAGCCTCCGCCTTGTCGCCGACGCCACCAACACGAGTCTCGACGATTTGGAGGCGATGAATCCCGAGCTGGTTCGCGGCATCACGCCCAATCAGCCGGGCTTCGCGCTCCACGTGCCTCCGGGAACGGGCCCCGAGCTGCAAAAAGAGATCGCATCCATTCCGCTCGATAAGCGCACCTCTTGGCGTCTGGCGAAACTCGAACCCGGCCAGAGCCTCGGCGAAGTGGCGCGGCAGTATCACGTCTCGCTCGCGTCGCTCGAAAACGTCAACGTCATCGATGCGCACGATCCGCCCGCGCCGGGCACCGAGCTGGTGGTTCCCACTCCGCCGAGCACGCTGCATCGCTGGGTCGCATATCGCATTCGCCCCGGCGATACCGTGGGCGGCGTCGCCGGACGCTTCCACGTCAGCGTTGGCGAGCTGCGGGAATGGAACCATCTTCGCGGAAATGTGATTATTGCGGGCCGCGAATTGCGTATCTACGAAACGATTCGTTCATTCTATGGCCGCACGCGTGACGTGGCCTATCATCCGCGGCCTCGGGGATACGCAGGTCACCCGGTTCGCCGCGCGCCCGTCGAGCGCGGCGCCGTCGAGCATCGCGTCCGTCCCGGCGAGACCCTTTGGTCCATCGCCCGTTCCTATGGCACGACCGTGGCGGCCCTGAAACGGGAAAACCCATTTTTAGATCGTCGCGAACTCAAAGCAGGCGACCATCTGAACATCGTCGCAAGTCCATAAGGCCATATAATTCAGTAAGTTGGCTTCGGTTACCCGGCGGCAAGCCGCGCCGCGCCTCCGTTCTCCGCGCATTTTTCGTCCCCAGCCTCACTCAACCGCCTTTTGCGCCTTGACAAACTTCCGACTCTGCGATTAAAACAGCCCAGTGGGAAAGATTGCCGCCGAGCTCCTTTACCCACGGAGGAAACCATGTTTGATGCGAAGTTCCACGAAGACGAAGAAGATAACGAGCTACCCGGATTTGAAGAGGAAGAAGAAGAGAAGGGCGAGCTCGGCGGTGACGAGCATGAGGAAATCGCCGAAGAGGACGCAGCTCATATCGAGATTGAAGCCGACGAAGACGACGAGGAAGCCGAACACCCCGTTGGCAGTGTCGCTCGCATGACACCCAGCCGCGCTCCCGTTAAGTCCGCGCCGAAGCGAAAGCCGAAAGCCCGGGCCACGAAGCCTACCAAGGCCAAGAAAGTCAAGAAAGCCAAAAAGGCGAAGAAGCCAAGCCACAAAAACAAAAGGAAGGCCAAATCGCGTCCAAAGAAAAAATCCCGCCGGAGATAAATCAGGCCAAGCGGGATATTTGGAAGCGTGTGCGGGTTCATAGCAGCGGCCTTACTGATCCCGCGCATCGAAGCAGCATCTCGCCAATACAGCGCTATGTTGTGAGTGCTACCTGCCGGCCTCATCCCCCGCAGGACGATGCTATGGTGGCACTTTTCTTCTTCGCCTGCATTGATTCCGCTTGCCGCGATTCGCTTTTGCTCGGATTGTTCATGTGAACTAACCACTGGGCGTTTGCTCTTCACTCATCGATCACGCGTCACGGTGCTTTGAATCTCGCATCGAGCACCGTTGGCCGCGCCGTGAAGGCGATTAGGACAGTGTTCTCAGAAGATTTTGTATACCGTTCCACATGATTTCGCCGCCAATGCAAAGCAGAATGAAGGAGATCACTCGGAGAATGCCCTGAGTGACGCCCGGAGATAGCTTGGCTTTCGTCCGGTCGGCATAGGCGTAACTGAAATAAACGACGACTCCAATCAGAACCGTCCCGATCAGCAAGCCGAGATGTGCAAAAGCTGATTCGATGAGCGACGATTTTGATGCGTGCGCGGCTAGGGTAAGGGCTACCACGATGCATCCCGGTCCGGCGGTGATCGGGAAAGTGAGTGGATAGAAAACCTTATCTTGCACGTTCTCAGCAGAAGTTGCGGCCGGAGCTGCCGTATTACTCTCCGGGTCAGGCTTGTTCAGCAGAGTCCAACCCATGACCGCCAGGACAAATCCGCCGGCAACCTGTACGACGGGCAGGGAAATACCGAAGAAGCGCAGCACGTACCCGCCGGAAATCTGCACGATGGCAAGGAACAAAATCGTGTTGACCGCAATTTTCCGCGCCAGCTCTTTCATGGTTGCGTGGTCGGCGTACGGGACTAATCCTAGGAACAGCACCGCCGAACCGATGGGATTGATCACCGGCAGAAGAGCGCTGAAGCCCAGCGGAATGAATTTGAGAACCAGCGAAATATCCTTCACGATTCTCCGGCGATCGTGCTGAAATTTAGACGCCTAATCCTAAACCCTCCTCTCCCAAATGATGCAGAACTGTTCGGATCGGAGGCTGCGGCCCTGCATTACCTTTTTTGCACCACCGCATCTTGGGGCGTGGCTGGACGGTTGTCCCGCGTTCCGCGGATCACGCCCGTTTGGTCGGTATAAAAACTCATGTACCCATAATTCCTAGGCCGCGCGACCAGCGCAAACGCATGCGCGTTGCCGTTCGCATCCACCTGCTCCGGCGTGTACCGCAGCGTGTAGCCGCCGGTCATCGCTTCCTGCGCCGCTTCCGTCGCAGGCTCGCCCAGTGATTCGAGCGATGCGGGAAACCACCCCGCGCCATTCGCATACGTTTTGAGTTGCGTTTGCAGTTCGTGCAACGCCGTCAGCGCCGCTTTTTCCGCCGCGGGCCGCGGATTCTTGAATTGCAGAGGCAGCGCGAACCAGATGATGGCCCAAATCCCGAGCACCGCAATCGCAATTCCGATCGCAAGCTTCGCCGCGCTGCGTTTTTTCGCGGGCTTCGCCGGCGCGCCCGGTGCGGGCTCATTTTGCTCCGCGCCGCAATAGGGACAAACCGCGCTCGCAGAATTAATCGCTCGGTCGCAATGTCGGCAAACATACATTGTCAGTTTATTTCTAACACGGATTCTCTACACGGTGGTGACGCGTCACAAGCCTCGCAAAAACCGAACCGATGCATCGAGACTCGCCCGTATCGATTTCGGATATTGTTGCGACTATTCTTCCTCGACGTGGCCAACTATGACCAATCCGAGCGTCGTCGGCGAAGGCCCAATAGGCGCCTGCATGTACAGCACCCAGAAATCGTCGCTCGTGTCGTGCGCAACGCCGGGCAGTTGCGCGGGCGCGCCGTCCGCAGGCACCAAACTCCACACCGAAGGATGCCCCGCGCGCGAAGCCTTGCGGCTCAGCGCGTAGAGATCGTGGTCGGCGAGATTCGCGGGTGACGTATCCGCTGCCACCGGCGTCAGCAGCAGAAAATCGCGATAGTCCGATACGCCCTGATGATTGCCGTCCACCGGCTGGAGCCCGTAGCGCAGCAGATACGTTCCCGGCTGAATCGTCTGATTCCGAAAATCCTTCACCGCCGAGTCAAAATGAATTGCCCCGACGAGTGAACCATCCACAAGCTGCCCGTAAATCACGCCCAGCGCGGAATTCGCCGGCGTCGCGGTTGGAATCGCCGTCCGCAACCAGATTTCGCAGAGCGGCCCGCTCGGCCCGGTCACGGAAATGGACGCTGGCGAGAGCACAGCGCGCACTGGCGCCGAAATTTCCGCCGGCACGGGCACGGTTCCCGCTGCCACTTTGTAATCCTGCGCCGCAGCCGCGCTCGATAAGCACAGCAATGCGACCACTGCGAATCCCGCAAAATATCGCGCAGACCGACGAATCATTTCGGTTCTCCCGTAATGGAAATTCCCGCTCATCTATATGGGATGATTATCGCGTCCGCGCGGTTTCCGAGCAACCCGAAAGCGACAGAGACGCGGGTACTACTTACAATCGAGCTCAATTACTTCTTCAAAATCTCTCAAGTCTTGCAGAGAAGAAGCTTGGAGGGAGTACACGGAATTTTCTCTGCGCCAGTAGATGTTAAAAGCTCCTCCACTGGTAGTCACTAGTCGCTCGCTGTCAGAGGGGCTTTCATGACCCTTCGTCGGTCCATGTTCGAGAATGCGGCCGGAACTACTTACCATTGCGCGAAACGCCTTGGCGGCGACTTGCGGAGATTGAAAGACCGTGTGTGTCCATGAGACGGTGTTACCGTCTGGTGCGGTGTATACGTTCACTCCGAAATGGCCCCGATCCTCCGGTAGCTTTGAGCCTGGAATCGTGTAATATCCATCAGCCATTAATTTCGACTTGTACGCCCTCTTTTCGCACGGCTCGCTCGTCTTCTCTTGAGACTCGATGGCCTTAGCGGTTTCATCCGTGGCGTTCGCGGATTGGGCAACCGCTGTGGACCCGGGCGGCTGAGGTTTCCTTCCTCCCTGCCTTGCTGCGCAACCGGACAACACGGCCATAAACATCATAGTAGCCCCGTATATACCGGCCGCTCGCATGCGTTTACTCTAGCATTTTTCTCGCAGGACAGAACTGGCGCAAAAGAAAAGGCCCGCCGGGAATGGCGAGCCTTTTTCTTCAGAGATGGACGCGAGAATTATTCCGCGAATTGGCCGACGAACGAACTGCGGCGATCGGCATCATCCCACCGGATGCCGAGCGAATTTCCCTGATAGCTGCTGTTCCGCGCGACGACAGGCATGGAATGCTCGAGGTGCGCGACGAGCGGCGGGTAATACGTCTCTTCGTTGTGGCAAATCATGTCGGACATATTGATGGCGCGCGTCGAAAGCCTCACCACGTTCCCGACGGCGAGCGTCTCCCAACCCATGCGCCCGGAATCGGCGGCAAATGAAATCGGCGCGGAGGCAATGGCGACCACGTGATTCAGCAGCCCGGCGGATTGCGATTGCGCGAACGCGATCAGCGCCGCGCGCTGCGCCTGGTTGGCGCGCTGGTCGACATAGAATGCAGTCTTCGCCGGCAGCGGATTGCCGTACGGATCGCCCAAGGTTGCGCTCGCGCGCACCACGGCGACCACGCTCAATCCCGAAAGCGACACGCCTCCCCATTCGCCATTCGCGACTTGCCACGCCAGCAATGCGTCCTGGCCGGTCAAACCCACTTCGGAATTTGCGAAGCACGGCCCGGTGTAAACGTCCGCATTGCGAAATTCCATGTAGTTCCCCGAAAGACGATTCGCTTGCGATGCGCTCGCGCCAGATCGCGCGCCCGGGCGAGCGTGCGCCATAACGGGCACCGCCATCAAAAACACCGCAGCCACCAGCCCCAATTTCGCCTTCATCTTCGCCCTCCTCATGCTTCCGCTCATTTTCTCATTCCCAATTTCTACAAGCAAGAACAGGGTCACTACGCTGTGTTGCAGCAGCTGCGGCCGGGGCGGCATTCATCGACGCCGACTGGCTTGCCGTCCGGGCCGAGCATTGATTGCGTGCGCGAGCACCAGAACGGGGCGGCGCTGCGCGCGTCGGAGGCGTTTTCATCCTGCTGATAGAAAAGCGTCTTCGAGCGCACCGACTGGCAAATTTCTCCCGTGGCGATAAGCACGTTGAGGCTGGGTCCTGCGGAAGAATTCATCATGGTCATGCCTCCCTTTTCGCGGCGGCGAGAAGCGCGCGCTTCACGGCCACGCGCACCAACTGGACTTTGTAGCCATTCCGGCTGAGCGGCGTTGCTCCCTGCGCGGCCGCATCGCCCGCCTTCGCGGCATTTTCCTCGTTGATTGCTTTTCCCGCGAGCCATTTGCTTGCATCTTCGGCAGGCCACGGTTTCGGCGCAACGTGGCCGAGAACGATCCGCGCGGTCTCGACCGTGTCGCCGCGCATCCGCAGCGCAACGGCCGCGGTCGTGAGCGGCCAGTCCAGGCCTTCTTTTTGCCGCACGTCGTACATCGCACTGCGCATCCCTCGCGACGCTGCGGGAATTGTAATTTCCGTCACGATTTCATTGGGCGCCAGCGCATGTTCGCGCTCGCCCGGCTTTTCCGGAATCACGAAAAATTTGTCCGCAGCGATCTCTCGCGCGCCGCTTGGGCCCTCGATGCGAATGTTGCCGTCGAGCGCCACGAGCGCCGGGCCGAAGCTCGTCGGGCTGATGAATTTCGCCGGGCCGGAATTGCCGAAAATCGCGTGGTAGCGATTGTCGCCCTGTGTGACCAGAGAATTTCCATTTTTGTCGAGCGCGAGCAGCCCAAATCCGTTGCGGTAATACCAGCAGCGCGGCCGCTGGCACAGCCATCCGCCGACGGTGATCATATTGTGAAGCTGCGGGCTGCGAATGCCCTCCGCCGCGTCGACGATCGCCGGAAATTGCCCGCGAATCACGCGGCTGGAAATTAATTCCTCCATCGTTACCGCGGCGCCGATGTGCACACCGACGGAGGTTTCGTGAATGCGGTTGAGGCCGGCGATGCCCTTGACGTTCACAAGGCGCTTGGTCTCTTCGACGTTGTCCTTGAGCAGCGAAAGCAAGTCCGTGCCGCCGGCAAACACCGAGGCCTGTTCCCAACCGGAACCGAGCAGGCCGATGGCTTCCTTCACGTTGGATGGCTTTGCATACTCGAATGCGTCCATTAGGCCACGCCTCCTTTGCCGAGCGTGCCAAGCGCGGCGAGCACGCGATCCGGCGTCATGGGCAGCTCCGGCACGCGCACGCCGATGGCATTGGCGACGGCGTTTGAAATCGCCGCTCCCGGCGAAATCACGGGCGGCTCGCCCAATCCGATGGTGCCGCGTTCGTCATAGCCCGGCCCGGTCATCATGTGCACCACAATTTCGCCGATGTCGCCGATGCTGGCGAGCCTGTAGAACTCCATATTGGGATTCAAGCAGCGGCCCGTTGGCTGGTCCATGATTTTCTCTTCGTAGAGCGAGTAGCAGACGCCCATGATGCACGCGCCGTATACCTGGCTCTCGGCCGTGCGCACATCGATCACCAGCCCGCAGTCCTGCACAGCCACATGCTTCACCATGCGCACGATGCCCGTCTCGGTATCGACTTCGACTTCGCTCATCTGTACCCCGCCCACGCCGCTCGACATCAAATCGTTCGACGTTCTGCCCGTGCCGGTGATGGGCGATGCGCCCATCTTGGCGCACGCCTGTTTCCACGAAATCGATTTCGCGGGATTGGACGTCACGCGAATTTTCCCGCCCCAGGCTTCGAGTTGATCTGGAGAAGCTCCCAGCGCGGGCGCCACCTTGGCAAGCAATTCGTTCAGCGCATTGGTGGCGGCGCGGCGCGTGGAAGTGCTCACGCCGCTGACGGTGGTCGATCCCCCCGACGCGCCCGCTGGCGGATACCGGTTGTCGCCAATGTTCACTTTTACCGCGTCGAGCGGCAGCCCCAGTGTTTCCGCCGTGACAATCGCGATGACCGTACGCGTCCCGGTGCCCAAATCCTGGCTGCCCAGAGAAGTTTCCACCGAGCCGTCGGGATGAATGGTCACGAGCGAATTACTCAAATTTCCGCGTCCGCCCCACGTATGAAGCGATAGCCCCAGGCCGCGCTTCATGTGCCCCGAGCCGCTCCGCCCGCGCGGATGCCACTTGCTCTTCCAGTCCATCAGCTCGGAAGCCTTCGCGAACTCTTCCTGATAGGTCTTCGCGCGGTCGCCCGTCAAATTTATGTTCTTCAGCATAAAGTCGAGCGGGTCCATATTGAGCTTCGCGGCCATATCTTCCATCGCGCTATTGGAAACCAGCGCCATCTGCGGATGATTTGGAGCGCGCCACGCGCGCGCCGGTCCGATATTCGTCAAAATCGCCGTGTGCCTGGCGCGCACGTTGGGCACCTCAATAACATAAGGAATGCGCGGCGTTCCCGCGCTGTTCACGCCGCCGGTGCCCCAGGATTGCGACTCCCAGGCCACCAGCGTGCCGTCGCGCTTTGCGCCGATTTTCACGTGTGCGTGCAGCGACGGCCGACAGCCGGCGACCGTCATTTCCTGATCACGCTCGAGCATCATCTTCACTGGACGCCCGGCCTTTTTCGACAACTGCGCGCAGGCAATTCCCCAGGTATCCGCCGCGAATTTGCTGCCGAATCCCCCGCCCATGTACTGCGAAATCACATGGACGTTGTTCGCCGCCACCGTGATTCCTTTCTGCGCCAGCCCCTGAACAAATTCGCCGGCGATTCCGCTGACGTTCTGTGTCGTAGACCATACGGTCAAATGATCGCCGTTCCATTCCGTCACTTGGCCATGCGACTCGAGGCAGCAGTGGCTAATCACCGGCAGGCCGTAATCTCCTTCGCTGATCACTTCGGCTTGCTGAAATCCCTGGTCAGGATTTCCAGCCACGCGCTCTTCGAGCTGCTTGGAATATTGCGCGCCCGCGTGTTGCGGGTCGGCGTCGGTGACCAGGTAGGGCAGCGGCTCGTAATCGATCTGGATGGCGTCCGCGGCTTGTTCCGCGCGCTCTTCCGAGTCCGCGGCCAGCGCCACAACTTCCTGCCCGGCCCACAGCACCTCCTGCCCTTCCGGCACCATGATTACAACGGCCTTCACGCCCGGCATCGCTTCCGCCGCGCTGGTATCGATTTTGGTGATTTTTGCATGCGCATAGGGCGATGTCGCCATCTTGCCCCACAGCATTCCCGGGCGATTGATATCGTAGGAATATTTTGCGCGACCCGAGGATTTGACGGGACCGTCAATTCGTTTTTCTCGCTTGCCAATCAGTGCGCGATGATCCGCAGGAGGCCAGTGATAGTCAGCCATTAGGCTCGCCCTCCTTTCATTTTCATGGTCTTCGCCGCTTGCAATACCGCCTCTCGAATTCCCCTATACGTCCCGCAGCGGCAGATGTTGCCGCCGAGGGATTTTTGCAATCCTTCGTACGTTACATTTGGTTCATGCTCGACATAGGCGGTGCAGGCCATCACGAATCCCGGCGTGCAGAAGCCGCATTGCTGCGCGTCGTAGTCCCAGAACGCCTGGGACATCGGATGGAGGCCTTCGGCGGGCTCGATTCCCTCGATGGTGGTGATGTCATGTCCTTGCGCGTCGATGGCCAGCGTTGTGCAGGAGTACACGGCACGTCCATCCAGATGGACGGTGCACGCGCCGCACGTTCCGCGATCGCAGACTTTCTTCGCGCCGGTAAGGTCCAGATGATTACGCAGCGCGTCGAGGAGCGTTACGCGCGGCTCGAGATTCAATTTTCGCACCTGCCCATTGATTTTCAACGTCACGGGCGCTTCGCCGGGCCCAACCACTCCGCCGCCAATTTGCGGACGCGGCGCGGCTTCCAGCGCGCGATCCGCGAGCAGCGCTCCGGCGGAAGCGGCCACGCTGGCGATCCCCGCGCCTTTGATAAAGCTCCGGCGGGACAGATCCGGCAGTTTTTTATCGTCCGCGCCTTTCGCGCGCGGTTTATCGCCATTCGACGGCATCAATGCACCCCCTGCAAGTCAAAATCGAGTTATGGACAGCCAGCACGTAGAAATGCGGCGCGGATGGGCCTCGGGGAATCCTTCGTGTCATTGACTGAGTCACCGGCGGGCTCCCTCAGAACATCGCGATTATGATAGTTTCACTGCGTCGCCAAAGTCAAAGTCTTAGATGCCCACTCACGCGCGCCCGTTTCGCGCTTTCAGACACCAATCGCTTTCGCGCGGCTCGATTCTGCGCTACAGTGGTATCCCGTATTCGCCATATCTTCGCCCGGAGAAATGAATTCACATGACGCAAGTCCTGGTCGCGGTGCTGCTGGCTCTGGTCATTTTGCTCGCCGTCGGCGTGGTGTGGCTTTCCCGGCGGCGTCCCGACGCTGCGAACGGCGACTTTGCGGTTTTGCGTCAGGAGATGCAAACCGCGTTGCTGGCTCATTCGCAGTCGGTCACAACCCAATTGGGACAGGTGCTGCAGACCGTTCTCCAGCAGTTGGGACAGGTTAGATCCTCCTTGCAGGAAGGCCTTTCGAATTCAGGGCAATTGGTTTCGCAAGGCCAAGCCGCGGTGGCAACTGAGTTGCGCAATTCACAGGAGGTGCTGGGGCGCGTCGGGAAGCAGCTTGGCGAAATTCAGCAAGCGGGCCGCGAACTCTCGCAAGCGACGCAGACGCTGCAAAGCGTTCTCGGCGGGGCAAAAACGCGCGGGTCGCTCGGCGAAGTCGCACTCGAAAGCCTTCTCGCCGACGCCCTGCCGCGCAGCGCCTACGAAACGCAATACCGCTTTTCGACGGGCGCAATCGTCGACGCCATTATCCGCACCGGCGAAAAAATCATTTCCGTGGATTCGAAGTTTCCGCTGGAAACCTATCGGCGCATGGTGGATTCCGGAGAAGACGCGCGCAAGGAATTTTTCCAGGCGGTGCGCAAACACGCCGAATCCGTGGCCGAAAAATACATCCTGCAAAATGAAGGCACTCTCGATGTGGCCCTGATGTTCGTGCCGTCGGAAGGCGTGTACTACGAATTACTGATGACATCGGACGCCAAGCTCGGCCGCCTGGATGATCATTGCCGCGGAAAAGGCATCCTGCCCGTTTCGCCGAACACGCTGCACGCCTACTTGAGCGCGATTTTGATGGGCCTCAAGGGAATGCAGGTGGAGGAAAATGCGAAGCATCTCCAGGCGGGACTTGCCGGCTTGCAAAGCCAGATCGATTCTTTCTCCAAAGTGTACGAAACGCTCGGCGGCCATCTGCGCCACGCCCAGCAGTGCTACGACGACGCGGACCGCAAGCTCGATCGCACGCGCGGCAATCTGGAACAAATGGCGCAGGGCGCCCTGCCCGACGCACCGGTAAAAGCGCTCGAGCCTGTATCCAAAGATTAATCGCGCGAATCATCTGAGATTTATTTATCGTTTTGGGTGGAATCTTGCCTGCGGATGCTCAAGTTTGCGCGATGGGGGCGGGCATCTCCGGTTTTTCGACGCCGCGCCAGCCGACGGGGCGGCCTTGCACGGCTTCCTTGATGGCGCGGAACAGGACGACGTACATCATCTGGCGGTAATAGAAGCGCTGGATGAGGAGAGGCGTGAGAAGCGACCAATCCTCGTCCTTTTCGAGCGCAAAGGCGATTACGCACGTGAGCAAATCGATCAGCATGAACGCGGCGAAGAAAATGAGCGAGCGCTCGACGTCCTGGCTGGTCCACAGCGGCGGCAGATGCGTGAAGCGGAATTGCGCGAGTCCCCAGAGTAGAATCGAAAACAAGAAAAGAAAGTCGATGAGCGGAGAGACCAGCGGAAGCAGAATCTGGAAGAGAAAAACATTAGGGAGCGTGATCCAGCCGAGAGTGCCATAGCGCGGACGGCCAATGGCGTTGCGATGCTTCCAGAAAGCCTGAAGCGTGCCAAAGGTCCAGCGGAAACGCTGGCGGATCAGGGTTTCGACCGTGTCGGGGACCTCCGTGCGGCCAATGGCGTCTTCGTCATACAGAATTTTCCAACCGTGGCGGCGAATGGTAAGTGTCAGGTCGGTGTCTTCCGCAACTGTGTCGCCCGCGAAACCGCCGCAGGCACGCATGACTTCGGCGCGCCATGCGCCGACGGCTCCAGGAACCACGGGAATGCAATTGAGCAGGTCGAAGGCGCGCTTTTCCAGGTTCTGACTGGTGATGTATTCAAGGGCCTGCCAGCGCGTGAGCCAGCGATCGCGGTTCTTCACTTTCACGTTGCCAGCCACGGCGCCAATCCGGGGGTTGGCGAAGTGGCGCACGAGGCGCGGGATTGCATCCGGGTCGACGATGGTATCGGCATCAATCGTGATGACTACGTCGCCGGTGGCCGCGGCGAGGGCATGATTGAGAGCCGCGGATTTTCCATAGTTGGCCTGGCGAATTAACTGGACGCGCGCATCGCGTCCGAAGGATTCGAGAACGCGCTCGCTAGTCTGATCCACCGAACCGTCGTCGATCACAATGATTCCCAGCTTCGGGTAATGTGACGCGAGAGCGGATCTAACGGTGTCCACGATGACCGACTCTTCGTTGTAGGCGGGGATCAGCACGGTGACCATCGGCTGATATTCAGGATGATCTTCCGGGGCGGGACGCAGCTTTTCGACAAGAGCGAGAAGGCCAATGAAGAGGGCGCGTCCGCTGACGAGCGCGATGCCCGCGACGAAGATGAATGCGATGGAAAGGCGCAGCCAGTGAAACAGGTTGAAGATAAACGAATCAGCATCGGCGAGCAGGTGTTCCTGGCGGCTTAAGGGCGGCATCACCTGCGCGCGCTTCTGGCCGAGGAGCGCCGAGACCGTAACGAAGTGATAGCCCTGGGCCTTGAGCTGGCCGATGATCTGCGGAAGCGCGGCGACGGTTTGGCTGCGATTGCCGCCGCCGTCGTGCAACATAATGACGTTGCCGGGAAGTTTGTGGAGCTGGCCGAGGACGCGCTGAACGATCGCCTCCGCTGGCGGAGGAGGAACGCCGCCTTCCTCGCCCCAGTCATGCGGATCAATGTGTCCGGCGACAAGCAAATAGCCCATCGCCTGAGGAATCGGAAGATTGGCGACTTCCTCCGCCGTTTCCGGCTCTTCGTCGATGCCATAGGGCGGGCGAAACAACAGAGTTTTTACGCCAAGGTCGCTCTCGATCAAGCGCTGCGTGAGATTCAATTCCAATTCGATCTGGGTCTTCGACGCCTGATCGAAGTCGGGATGCGTGTAGGTATGATTGCCGATTTCGTCTCCGGCGGCGTATTCGCGCCGAACGATGTCCGGATAGCGGTCGACTTCGACGCCAATCACGAAAAACGTGGCGGGAACATGCTCTTTTTCGAGCACGTTCAGAATCTCCGGAGTCCATGTGGGATCGGGGCCGTCGTCAAAAGTCAGCGCGATAAATTTTTTCTGAGAGCCTCCCATGCGCTCGATGCGCCACGAGAGCGGATATTGCGTGAGGCGCTCGTCGGTGAACGTGTCCGTTGCAGGATCGTAAGTGAAAGTACGCTGGCCGCTCTGCGGAGTCGCGGTGATGCGCCACAGATCACCGGTGTTTTCGAGGATCAAATCGTAGCCGGGAGGAATTGCTTGCAACTGCGCGCGAGTCTGATCGGTCGGATGCGCTGTGTCCCAGATATCCCAGATGGAAGGGTCTTCGGTGCCGAAGCGCCAAAGAGCCGTGCCCTGAAGGCCGGCGCGTTCGGCGGCGCGAATCTCGTTGTAGGCGGTGAGGGCGTCGAGCATCCATACGTTGTGGACATTATTCTGTTCGTCCTCGTAATTGTAAAAAGGACTGAGCGAGGCGGGATCGAATTGGATGGTCGCGTCGGATTCGAGGGCGCGCACGCAGGCCGATTGGAACGATAATGCTTCGGCAATCGGATTGGGAACGGCCTTGGTGGGCGAAGGCCAGTCATAGGCGTAATTGGCGATGCCCATGACGATCTTTTGCGGCGGAATCATTTTCACAATCGTGTTCAGATTCTTGAGGTACCAATTCTGGGCGACAATGGGGCCGGCGGATGATTGCGGCCAGTGGAAGTCGTAGTTCATCAGAATGATGGCGTCGGAGCCGGCGGCGAGGGCTTTGTAATCGTAAGTCCAATCGGCGGCCGGAAGCGCAACCATCAGTTTCAGATTCACGGCATGAAGGGCGACGCCCAGCTCACGAATAAACGTGTCAAAATTTTTCTGGCTGGAATCAGGAATTTCCTCGAAGTCGACGGCGATGCCGGCATCGTTATGCAATTGCGCGTACTGAACGAGAGATGAAATCAGGCGCTGGCGCGCACCGGGGCTCGCGAGCATGTCCGCCATGGGCTGGACTTGCCAGACGTTGCCGTCGTAATTATTGAGGAGCGGCATCATGGGCAGTTCGATGTTCAAAGTTTTCAGCCACGCGTCGAGCTTCGGATCTTTATCGACCGCGAGGCTGCCGTCGGCGGTGAAGGCGTGCAACTCTTCGGCGATCAGCAGGTCGATATCGTGATAATGAAGCTGGAGAGAGGCGAGGCTGTTCGAATCCCAGTTGACATAAAACGCAGCGCGCAGCGGATCATAATGCTCGGGTATCTCGCCCAGCGCCGCGACCTTGCGCCGGCGGCCGGGACGATAATTGACGCGTTTGAGCTTCTTACGGCGCGCCGGGACGGGCCGGTAGCTCTGGCCGCGTTCGGGAAGCAGAAGCTCGGGCAAATTCGGGCGGCGAATGATATTGAAAAAAAACACGATGACGAGCAGGGTGAACAAAACGCCGGAGACTTCGAGGACACGGCGCGTGAAGCGCCACCGGCGCCGCTGTTCGTCATAGAATATGGGGTTGCGTTTCACCATGCCGCCATTCCAAGCTAGCTTTACGCGGAAAAGCTGTCAATGACCGCTTCTATTAAGATGCGCGGGCACGTTACCGGCGCTGTACTCGCCGCGTTCGCCCTGCGTGTGTGCTTCCTATGGAAATTCCCGTTTTATGACGCGGGCGACACGCCGATCTACCAGCAACTGGCACAAAACTGGTTAAAACACGGAATTTACGGCCTCGATATTCTGGGGCGCGTGACGCCGGTGGACATACGCACGCCAGGGTATCCGGCGTTTCTGGCGGCGATTTACACGGTATTTGGCGAGAGCGCGCGGGCCGTTATGTTCGCGCAGGCGCTTATAGACGTGCTGACGTGCGTGCTTGTGGCGGCGATGGCGGCGGTGCTTGCGCCGCGCGAGTCGCGACGGCGCGTGGCGCTTGCGGCACTGTGGCTGGCGGCGCTATGCCCGTTCACTGCGAACTACACGGCCGTGGTGCTCACGGAGACGCTGACCATATTTCTGACCGCGCTGGCGCTGCTGGTGCTGATGGAGGCGCTGCGCGGGCTGCGTAAATTTCCAGGCCGCGCCGGAGACGCTGCCTCGCCCGCCGAAATGCCGGCGAACATGCAATGGGTGCTGGGCGGGATCGTTGTGGGATTTGGAACGCTGGTGCGGCCGGAAACGCCGCTGATTTTGGCCTCGGCAGGCGCGGTGCTGCTGGCGTGGTGGTGGCGTCCCAAAAATTGGCCGAAGCTGGTGCGTGCGGGATTGTTGATGGCCGTGGGGCTGATTTTACCGCTGCTGCCGTGGGCGGCGCGGAACTGGCGCACGCTGCACACGGTGCAGTTTCTCTCGCCGCGATACGCCCAATTGCCCGGGGAATACGTAACGCACGGATTTTACGCCTGGACAGGCACATGGCTGTGGCGCTTCGGCGATGTGTTTCTGGTTCCGTGGAATTTGGACGGGGCGCAAATCAATATTGACGACGTGCGCGCGTCGGCATTTGATTCGCCGGCGGAGCGCGAGCGGGTGGCCAAGCTGCTGGCCGAGTACAACAAAACGACGGAGATGACGCCCAAAGTGGATCGCGGATTTGCGGAAATTGCGCGCCAGCGAACGGCGTGGCATCCGTTGCGTACTTATGTGGAGATTCCCTTTCTGCGCTCGCTGACGATGTGGTTTGCGCCGCGCATCGAAATGCTGCCGCTTTCGGGCCATTTATGGCCGATCCACTATTGGTGGGAAGACAGCGAGCCGGAATACTGCGTTTCGCTGGGGCTTTTTCTGCTGGGCATCGCGTACGGCGTGATAGCGTTCGGCGGCGCATGGCGCGTGCGAAGCGATCCCGCCGCGCTGCTGCTGGTGGCGTATATTGTGATTCGCACGGCGTTTCTCACGACGATTGAAACGCCCGAGCCGCGCTACGTCCTCGAATGCTTTCCCGCCGTTTTTGCGCTGGCGGCGCAACTGTGGGCGCGCAAGGGCGCATTACGAGCGGATTCGCACGGCGGGTGAATTGCACGAACTGCGACGGAGAAGAATTCAAAGCGGCTCTAATTCGGCGTTGAGAAACAAGGAAGAAGGAGGAACAATGGCGAGCAAAGCGGCGGGAAAGCTGGAAGCGGCGAAGACGGTGAATTACATGCGCGAGGGATTCCACACCATCACGCCTTACATTCTCGCGTCCGATGCGGCGAAGTTCATGGATTTCCTGAAAGAGGCCTTTGGCGCGGAGGAAAAACTGCGCTTCCGAGCGCCGAACAGCAAAATCATGCACGCAGAAATGAAAATCGGCGATTCGATGATCGAGCTGAGCGATGGTAATGAGCAATATCCGCCCGCGCCGATGGCGATTCATCTTTATGTGGACGACGCGGACGCGACCTACGCGCGCGCGCTCAAGGCGGGCGGGACTTCGATTGGCGAGCTTAAGGATCAATCGTACGGGGACCGCGAAGGCAGCGTCAAAGACAGGTTCGGAAATCACTGGTACATCGCCACGCCCAAGGGATGGACGCCGAAGCCGGGCCAGCTTCGCACCGTGCAGCCGTATTTGCACCTGCGCGATGCGGACAAAATGCTTCCGTTTTTGACCGAAGCGTTTGGCGCGCAGGCGCAAGGCGTTCACAAATCGCCGGAGGGCCAAGTTCTGCACGCCACGATTCGCATTGGCGACAACACGCTCGAAATCAGCGAAGCGCATGGCGAATTTCAGCCCATGCCGTGCCATTTGCACCTGTATGTGCCGGATACCGATGCGGCCTACGCGCAGGCGTTGCGCGGGGGCGCTACGTCAACCGAAGCGCCAAACGACAAGCCCTATGGCGACCGCAGCGCAGGGGTGCGCGACGCGTGGGGGAATAGTTGGTTCCTCACCACGCACATCAAGGATGTGGCGTTCTAGCAGAGGCGAGCAGCGGCTGCACGGAGCACGGTATGTTATCAGCCGAACCTCTCCCAGAGATAACAGAAAACGATGCAATGGGTAGCTCGAGTGGCATGTCGAAAGGACGTTGTAACAATCCTTAGTACCTGTATACATAAGTCTTTGCCGTTTCTGGCAAGAAATCTCAACGCGGGGCAGTGAAGGAGAGATCAGGGATGATGTAGAGCTCTTTCAGTTTGAGCCCCAGGGTTACCACCTGCTTGCCGAGCGCGGTGAGATA
>DATLTU010000031.1:0-45821 GCA_035533415.1 Candidatus Limnocylindrales bacterium | reverse complement strand
GCGACTCGCAAGGGTGTCACTGAACGGCAAAAATCAGGCCATGAAAATAGGCCGCGACCGCAGAGCGCGCGTGCCACAGCGTTCACCCGCTGCGAAAAACCGCTTTTCAAAGCTCCTTTTGTTCAGTTTCCGAAACTGCTGAAAGCCAGTCGCGGATTGCAATTGGAGTTTCGCGGTGGTACTCTCCGTCATTATGCGCCGCATTGCCTGGATATTTTTTGCTGCCTTAGTGTTCATCGGCCTGTGCGCTTTTGGCTTGCGCGTGCTCGCCGCGCCGCGGAAACACACGGCAACGAATCAGGCCGACGCTGCGACGCTTCTTGCGCGCGCCACCGCGCGTACCAACATCGAATCGCCATCGAGCGCGCCCTTCGTTTTATTCGCCAAAGCGCGCTACGCGGTCAATCAGCAATCCATCGAAGGCACGTACGCTCTCGGCTGGGCCGCGCCCAATCTCTATCGCGAGGATTTGTGGTACGGCAAGATACACGAGACGATCATTGTGTCCGGCGGCAAAATATACCGCGCGGGCCAGGATACGCCGTACGCGAACCTGTGGTCGCGCATGATCCGGCGCCCGTTGCAATGGTCATTGACAACCGGCGCCCGCGCAAAAACGCGCAGCCAGGGCGAGCATTATAGAAGCGGCGCGCAGTTGACTTGCATTGTCGCTGGCGCCGCAGGCACGGATGAGCGCATCTGCCTGGATCCGAACAATTACGAGCCGTTCAGCGATAATATGACCGCGCCTTCTGGAAAGCAGTCGTGGACCTTTGCGGGCTACACTTCACTGGCCCATGCGGCTTCGCTTTCTCAGCGCTTCCCTACCGCGATCACTTACAAAGACGACCACGGTACGTCCGCGGAACTCGACATTCAGTCGATTGCCGCTGTTTCCGGCTTCCAGCCAAATGAATTCACGCCGCCCGCCGGTGCCACGGCGCAAGATTTGCCCGGTAAGACTCAGTAATTGCTTATGCCGATTCGCCGCCATCCAGACGTTTGCTCGATCGCGCTGGCGGTGTTTCTCTGCGCGTTCGCCAACGCGTTTGCGGCGTCGGCGCAACAGGTTCCGCATTCGTCCGCTCTCCCGCTACGTTTCTGATCGCCTCCGGTCACAAATTCAAAATGTCGGCGTCGCTGAGGCGGCGATAATCGACGTCGCGCGGCGAGATGGGCTTGCGATTCACGCCGTTTGAGGAGCCTGCTCCGGCGATGTCGACGCGCTTCGACGCCGCTTCGCGGCGCGACAGCCGTTCGCGATTTGCCGCGACGATGCTTTGCGTCCATTCGCCGATCACGCGCTTCGCCACCGAAGGCAGCGCCTGCTTCGCGCGCCCCGCGACAAGCGTCACGATGGCGCGTTGATGCGCCGCATCCCCCGCGCCCGCTTGGAACGCTTCCCGCAATTGCTTTCCGAGCTGCCGATTCGCGCGCAGCGTGGTATCGAGCTCGCGGTAAATTTCCCCGACGATCCGGTTGCGCGTGCCGGACGGAACGCTGTCTGGCAGCAGTCGATTCACCTGCGAATGAATCGTGCCGAGAATCTGCTCGACCGCGGCTGCATTCGTATCGTGAAAGAAAGCCGCCTGCGCGGCGTGATGAGGATCGATTTGCGCCGAGGCCGCATGTTGCGCGGGCGATGCCACGGTCGAGCTCATCGGCGCGGTCCCGTTCACACCACTGACCGGCGCTGCCGGCGCGGAATATCCCTGGCCGTCCGCTGCGGAAACGCTCGGCGCGCCACTCTGACTCGCGCCATCGGGCGAACTGCCGTCGCTCGAATTCCCTGCATGCGTTCCGCGCGACGCGTCCGGCGCCATGTGAGCTGGCGGCGGGGATTGTGCGGCGCCTGGCGTTTGATGATTGCTTCCGCTGACTTTCGCGGCATGCGCCTGCACCGCGCGAGCAAAGCTATGAAACGCGTCAGGCGACAACTCGTGAATCCGCGCCGCGAGCGCGGCATGATCCGCGGGCTGCGCGGAGAAAAACATCCCGTCGAGTTCGTCGAGCTGATTTTTCGCGTCGCGCGCCGCATCCGGCGAAGCAAACACGGCGCGATACGCCTGCGCTTCGTCGAACAGTTGCCGCAGCTGGGGATTTGCGTCGATCACTTTCGCCAGCGCCGAGGGAATGGCGTCGCCGTCAGCAGCGGCTTGATTGTCGTTCGCCGAGGAATCCTCGTCGTGGCCCGTGGCTTCAGCGTCGGCGTCGCTTTGCGGCGCATTGCTCGAGCCATGCCCGAACCGGCCATTTTGATTTCGGCCAAGCACCGCATTACCTGCATCGGCATGGGCTTGATCGCCCGGCCGCTGCACCGTGGTGACAAGGCCGAGAATTTCATCGTCCGAAAGTTGACGCTGCGGCTTATGCGCCGTCGTCGAACGCGGACGCACTCCGCGTCCGGGGAATTTCGATGTAGTCACCGTCATAAGATGTTCTCCTTTTCTGTGTGGATGCGTCGTGCTTGTCGCCCAGATCTCGCTACAGTTTCGCCGCGGTTTCGCACGGCGTTTCGCCGGGCTGTCTGCCGCCTTAGTGCCGGCCAGCGCATAGTGGCCAATGCGGCACAAACAACTTTCGTACTATTGGCCGCGGTGCTAACCTCAAAGCAAGATAGCTCAGTGCAAGCGGGCACGAGCGCTCGCCGCAAGTCCGCGCCACGCTGCTTCAATTTTGGGGGACTGGGAATGCGAGCCGCTCGTTTCTTCCGAGCGCGCCCAGAGAGGTATCGCGATGAACGCGCATCATGCCACGAACGAATTAGCTCCCGCCGCGCATGCGGAGACCGCTTCCGAACGCCGCCGCCGCAAGCGCATCAAAGTCTCGGCGCAAGTACGCGTGCGCGCCACCGATCCCAAGGCGGACGCCTTCACGGTAATCGGGATGTCCGTTGATATTTCGCGCGACGGCATTTTGTTTTCCACCGCGCGCCGCGATTTTTGGAAGGGCATGTCCCTCGGCGTGACGTTTCCCTTCTCCGACGCTCCCGGCGCGCTCAATGCCGAACAGAGCGCCGAAGTCGTTCGCACCATCGAGTTGCCCGAGAACAAAATGGGCGTCGCGATCCAATTCCGCCACATTCACACGCGAGCCGCCGCGGCTACCGCCGTCACGGGTCCCGGCTCGAAGGAAAAATCCAGCGTGAACGGAGCTTCTTCCGCCGCGAAGGGCGCGCCCGTGCAGCCTTCGTCGGCGCGACCCATCATTCTCGTTGTCGAAGCGGATCCGCGCAGCCAGGAGCAACTGAAGAATCTTCTAACGCCGGAAGGCTACGACGTTTTCGTCGTCTCCACGGGACAAGCGGCGCTCGACATTCTGCGCACCACTGTGCCCGCGTGCTTCATCGCGGAGGTCGAAGCGGGCGATACTTCCGGTTACGATCTTTGCCTGATCATAAAAAACAGCGAGCGCCTCACCAACGTCCCGGTGGTTCTGGTGACGCGGAACGCGCAGCCCGCGGACTACGCCGCGAGCCATAATTTCGGCGCCGTGGTCTGCATGGCGAAACCATTCAAGCTCGAGCGCATGCTGCAAGTCGTGCGTTTGGTCGCGCCGCCGCCGTCCAAGACAGACCAGTCAGCCTACGCCAGCTCGCGCAACGACGCATCCCTCCTCGAACGGAATGTCTGACGGTTAAGCGGCATTGGAATGTCTCTCGCGATCGCTTTGGGCGCGAAGCGCGGAAACGCATAAGGCGATTACTTCTTCCGTGGCGGCTGCGGCTGAACGGCCTGTGCCATCGCGGCATTTTGCATCTGCTGTTTGCGCAGGAATTCCTGATGCATTTGCGCGTGCGCGCGAACGTTGGCGTAGCCCGCGGGATCCTCGATTTTCGCCACCTGGCCCGCATCGGATGAAAACCAGCGCTTGCACGCATCAAGCTCGACGGCGTGATTGTCCGCGAATTCGTCCGGCACGATGCTGGGCAGAATTGTTTCGGCGGATCGTAGGGGCGAGGCTTCAGCCTCGCCCGGGCGGCTCTGAAGACCCGCCTCTACGGACGCATCTGCGGGTGAGCTAAAGGTCGCACCAACAGGAGACGATGGCGTATTTGCGGTTGCGTAGGGGCGGACTTCCGACCCGCTTTGATTATTCGGAACGATGATGGGCTGCTCTTCGAGCATCTGCGCGATTTCGCGATATTGTTTTGCGCGCGATTCGTCGTCGGGAATCACCAGCTCGTCCAATCCGATCAGCCGCTTGAGCAAGCCGAGATTCGACGGATCGCTGAGCACCGCCTGCAAGCGCGGATCGGGATTCGCCATCAACGGCATCAGCACCGCGCGCTGCTCGGACCACTGCGTCGGATACTGCTCCTCCGCTTCCGGATACGAAAACAGATTCCCTTTCAAGTCCGCGAGGCGAATCCATTTCGATTCAAACGCCGCGCTAAGTCGGATGGGTTTGCGATTTCCGGCGTCGCGGGTGCGATCAACGCTGCACCGCGTTTGGCGAATTGGAGTCGCACACGGGCGCGCGTAAACAGCACAAGCCACCAAATCGCGATTGCGATTGGTATGAGCACCATCACCAATCCCACAAAAACGATAATCTTCACGCTTGCAGCGGGCACGTCTGGCTGGTCTTTCAGAAGGGATGGTACGAACATTAAGACAACTGCACCGAAAAAGCCGAAGAAGATCGTCACGCCGCTCATTACGATGACCGAGACCCACGCCCAGGGGCGCAATGGCAGGATGCCGACTCCCGTGGCGATTCCCCATGCGGTCACGAGCACGTAGAGGATCGGCATGACCCATAGCACAACGCGCTGCTCGGGCGGCAGTGGACTTGCCGACGCGCCCAGAAGCATCAGCAATGCCACGAGAGTTATCAGCCCGCTGCCGAAAAACAAAATGATCGCCGAAGCAGTAACATCTCCCGAGCGTTTCATTGGCTGCCTCCACTCGGTGGCACGTGCGGATGATCGTAGGCAAACGTGACGCGGAACTGCGCGGCATACCTCGAATAGCGGGAAGGCAGCGGCTTGAATGGCGCGCTTTTCGCAATCGCCCGGCGAGCGGCCGCGTCGACGCGCAAATCGCCCGAGGAATGCTGCACCACGGGAGCGCCCTCGAGCCCTCCATCATGATAAATCGCGAACGTGATGAAGACTTTTCCTTTCGCGGTGCTCGTCGAAGCCGGAATCGCGCCGAGCCATACGCGCGAAGTCGCGTCGAAAAACGCGGCGACGAATTCGCCCCAGCCTTCCTTTTTTTTCACGCCGGCAATTTCCATCGTCTCGACCAGCATCGGCCGCGAGTGCTTAGGAGCGCCGGCGGGACGCACGTCCGCCTCGAACACCACTCCGCCGCGCCGCGTCCAAGTGACCGTTGGCTGCGGCGGTTGCTCCTGCGCCCGCGCGCGCGGCACCAGCGCCAGGCTGCACGCCGCCAGGACAATCAGCGTGGCGGCGAAAATCGCGATGCGTCTCATGGCTTCCCTTTCTTGGCGGTTGCTGACGCGGACGCCGCATCCTTCGCGGGTTTTTCCTTCAGCGCCTTATGAATCGCGCCTTCCAAATCAACGAACGTCGCGTCGCCGTACCCCGACTGCCTGAATCGAATCATGCCATCGCCGTCGATGACAACGTACGTCGGGAATTCGTGCACGGTGAACTCCGCCTGCATATCGCCCGAGAGGTCGATGTATTCCGGCCAGTCCATGTGATGCGTGGCGACAAACTTGCGCCAGGCTGCCTGGTCGGTATCCGAACTGATGCCCACAAACTCGACCGGCTGGCCGTCGAATTTTTTGTGAAGGCTGATCAGCGTGGGAACCGAAGCGCGGCACGGCGGGCACCACGTACCCCAGAAATCGAGCAGCGCGACTTTGCCGTGCAGCGAATCGAGCGAAATCTGGCCGCCATCCAGCGTGGTGAGCGTGAAATCTGGAGCTATCGGTTCGCGCGCGCGGCGCGGATCGGCAATGAGCTCCCGCGCCAGCTTGTTCGCCGCGACATCCGGATCGTTCGAGGCCAGATATGTCCTTAATTCGGCGATGCCCTGGGCATCCTGGCGCCGCTTGAGCATCAAAAAGCCAAGATCGAAATGTCCCAGATGTATGGAAGGATCGAGAGCGAGCGCTAGCTGCGCTTCGGCCATGGCTTGCACGAGCCGTTTGTCTTTCGGGTTCGAAGTCATCTCTCCGAGAAGCACGCCGCGAGCCAGGTGGGCCTCCGCAGCCATGGCTTTGTCCGCGCCCGCTTCCTTGACGGCTTTTTTTGCGTCATCGAGCGCATCGTTCAAGTTCCCAACCGCGCGTTCAATTTGAAACTCTCGCAGGAGGCAAATCGGACAGGTGTGGCGCGCCGTCTTTTCGGCTTTGTTGTAAGCCGAAAGGGCCTTCCCGTAATCGTGATGCGCGGCGAAAATATCGCCTCGCGTGATCAGCGCGACGACCACCGACTGGTCGATGGGTTTTTTGTCCTTGGCGCGTGCGCCGGTGGCTGGAAGTGAAATCGCCAGCAGGATCGTGAACACTGCGAGTGGGCTTCGCATGTTTCCTCCACGACGTCATTAAAGGGCATGATACGTGCCCCAGAGTATACGCGCGGCACTATTGCCGGGCAATGGATCGCGCAGTTGCCGGTTTTCATTTGCGCAAACACCGCGCCGAGCCACAATTACAGGCGCTGCGAGCGCGATTTTGTGCGGCGCGGACTGTGTTATCGTGAACGTATGACGCTCGGCGAACATGTTTCGCGCATCGCGTCGCGCGTGATTGTTGCGGCGGCCGTGCTGCTCGCCTCGGCGCTCACAGCGCAGGCCGCGTCGCGTAGGCATCCGAGGAATGCGAAGGAGCGTTCCGAGGAAGCGCCTCTCTGCCAGGTGAACAATCTAACGGTGGAAATGCCGAGAGAGTTTCTTTCGCTCGGCGTCGCGGGCAATTCGTTTATCGCGCGCGAGAATTCCGCCGGCGTGCTCACGCTGCGCAACGGTTTTTCGCAGCGCATACAGGAAATCGCCGTGGTCCTCGAATATCTGGATGGACACGGCAAGCGAATCTTTACGGCGGCTTTTGCCGGCACGTCCAATACGCTGGTCTCGCCGTCGTGGTTTTCCGAGCGCCTTCCCTCGCAGTATTCCCTGACGCAATGGCAAAATCCCGTAGCCGCCGGAGCCACTTTCTCGCTGGGCGCGACGAGCGGCATCACCACGGCGGAGTGTCCCGCGCAGGCGCGCGCCACGCTGCTGCACGTGGAATTTCAAGGCGGCAAGATGCTCGATTGGTCCGCGCCGGACTGGCAGCTTCCCGTGCAGCTGCGGGAGATTCCCGGCGATCTCGAACTCAACGCGCCCGCCGATTCCCTTCCCGAGACTTTTTTGGTTCGCGTCCGCGTGGCTGCTCCGTCGGGCGCATCAATTCCGAAAGCTCGCATCGACTTGCTCAAAGGCAGGCCCGGCGTCTTTTTCGACGAGATACGAAATCAAATGACGGATTGGCGCTACTGGTGCGCGCTTCGCGATGGCAAGCGCGTGGATGGAGATGAGACGATTTTGATTCGTGTGCACACGCCCCGCACAGGCGCGGATCAAGGGGTATCCCCAGTGTTGTCCGCCGAGATTCCGCAACCCCTCGGCATCGTGGACCTTGTGCCGCAAACAGCGCCGGGGCGATGGGCCGTGTTTTACGGTGGCGCGAGGATCGGTGATAATCCCCCGGCACAAGCGCAGCCGTAGGATTCGATATTTTCCGCGCGGCGCATTCTGAATTTATGGATGAGCCTCGCGCGACGGTGTTGCGGACTCCAAGCCATTCCGCTGCATCGGCCGCCAGACCACGTCGCCGCGCGCGTATTGCCACATTCCCTTCAAGCGCCAGATCAAATGCATTTGGCGATACGGACACTGTTCCAGGAAGCAGTAAAGAATCAGCCGCGCGACGTCGCGCCAATCGTTATAGCGCCGGTAGGTGATTTCCTCCTGCAGCACGGCTCCGACGGAAATCATCGCCGCGAACAAATATCCATAAATCATGAACTCGATGAAGAACCTGTGGCTGAGCGTGCCGAGAACGGAAGCGAGAATGATCATCGCGATGCCCAGAAATTCGAACACCGGCGCGAACAATTCGAATACCCACATGTAGGGCAGCGCGAAGGCGCCGATGCGCCCGTAGCGGCGACGGAACAGCATGTCGCGATTTGGCCAGAGCACATCAATCAGCCCCTTCTGCCAGCGCGCCCGCTGAAGTCCCAGCGAATGCGCCGTGGGCGGCACTTCCGTCCAGCAAACGGGATCGGGCACGAAGGTGATGCGATACTCCTGCTTCTCTTCGAGCATTTTGCGATGAATGCGCGCCACCAGATCGAAGTCCTCGCCAATGGCCTCCGCGCGGTAGCCGCCGACGCGCATCACCACGTCGCGGCGAAACACACCGAACGCTCCAGAAATAATTGTGAGCATGTTGCCGCTCGCCCAGCCCTCGCGTCCGATCAGAAACGCGCGCAGGTATTCGATCACTTGGAAAATCACAATCGGGCTTCGCGGCAGGCGCACGCGGCGAATGCGCCCGTTGGCAAGTTCGCATCCGTTGAGCACGCGCACAATCCCGCCGGCCGCAACCACGCGCTTGGGATCTTCCAGAATCGTCACCATGATGCGCAGCAGCGCGTCGGACTCGAGCAGCGAATCGCAGTCAACCACGCACGTATAGGGACTCGACGCCGCATTCAATCCCGCGTTCGAGGCGTCCGCTTTCGATCCGCCCGCCTCCTTGTCCACAACGATCAGCCGCGGATCCGCCACGCTGCGATAGACGCCGCGAACCGGAGCGGTGGCGATCTGCGAAAGGTAGAGCAGGCGCGCCGGGCGCAAATCGAATTCTTCCTGCAGCCGCGCGAGCGTGCGATCCTCCGATCCGTCGTTGACTACCACAACTTCCAATTCCGGATAATCCACGCGCAGCAGCGAGCGGACGGAAACCGCCACGGACGCTTCTTCGTTGTGCGCCGGAGCGATCAGCGTGATCGGCGGCGTCAGCGGCGAGGACTTCATGCGCTCGAGACGCAGCGACGCCAGATGCTGATGATGCGCGCGGCTCGAGAGCAGCGCGGCGATCAGCAGCGCCAGATAGCTGCAATTCGAAGCGAGGTAGTAGAAGAAAAATGTGTTGTTCGAGATTTGGAGAAGTTCGCGCATCGTCACGCACGCTGCGCTGTTTTCGGCGCGGAGGGAATACGCAGGATCGCGCTCAGTTCTTCAGCGCCCGCCTCAAGCGCCTGAAGGATGGATTCCGCGTCCGTATTGCGCGCCGTGCCGCCCGTGCTGGATGCGAGCATTTCGACCACTTTGGCGAAATCGCCCGTGCGGTCGAGCTCCGCAATCATGGCTTGTAGCGCGTATGCGTCTTCGGTCTTCAAAACGTCGCGCAGCACGCCGATCGGATCGGGCGCGTGCGCGAGCGCTTCGGCGGCGCGCTGCCGCACATGACGATTCGCATCGCAGACGCCGCGCAGCAAAATCGGCACGGCACGCGTTTGCCCGAATTGGCCGAGGCTTGTCAGCGCCCGCAGCCGCACGTACCATTCGCCATCCGCCACCAATTGCGACAGCGCCGGGAACGCGAAGCCAAACTCCGCGTGCGCCAACGCGCGCGCCACGGAAGCACGCACTTCCGGCAGCGGGTCGGACGCGAGCAGCAGCAAATCGTCGCCGAGCCCGATCGAGGCGACCTCCGCGATCACGCGCGCCAGCAATTCACGCACCGGGCCGCGCGCCACGCGCAGATAGGGCAGCAGTAATCGCGGGTTCGCACGCGTGCAGACAATCAGCGCGTTCATCAGCGAAGTTCCCGGCAGGCTCAGATGGCCGGCCACCACGCGTTCGAGCATGGCCTCACCCGCTGCGGCGAGGCCGGTGCGCGCCAACCCTCGCACGGCGGCAAGCTGCGTCTTGGGATGCGAATCGTCGAGCGCCTCGGCCAGCACGGTAACCGCGTCCGGCGCGCGCGTGCGTCCCAGGCGCACTAGCGCCGCTTCGCGCTGCCAGCCTCGAGCTCGTCGCGTGGCGATGAGAATGCGATCCAGCAATCCCGTGCGACGCAGAAAATCGAGAAGCTTTTCCGCTTCGCTGGCGTCTGCGGTGTCCATGCGATCCAGCGACAGCGTGATGATCGCTTCGGCGTCGCGGTGAACGTCATTCCATTCGTTCGCCGCAATCTCTCCCGCAAGAATTTCATCCCAATGCTGCCGCGCGTAAAATCCCGCGTCCGCGAGCCGGTCGAAATACCGTCGGCGCAATTTGCGCCGCGCTAGAATCCACACGATGAGCAAAAAAATCCCCGAGAGCGAGAAAATAATCGCCCGAACTACGAACGAGGCGGCCGCGGCGTTGATCGCATGAAATAGCGAGTTCATGGCAATGGGTTTTCGCGTTTGCAACGCGCTGCGCCAGTCGCGAGGATTCCCACGGTCAAAACCGCATCCCGTAGCTCACACCGTAAATTCCTTCGACGTTGCCGCCATTGCGGTATTGCCGCGCGGCGTAAAAATTGACGTATTGCCGGCTCGTCAGACCCAGGCGAAATCCGCCACCGTAGGTTCGCGACGCGAACGCTCCCACTTGGTCGAGTTCGCTGAAGTTCTCCGAGCCCACCGCAAACGTCGCGTTCATCAACAGGCGATTCGCCGCGAGCCGCGGCAGAGGGAAATCAAAGCGCGTGTAGCCGGATGGTTTCCACGCAACGGGCAGGCCCGTGAACTGGCTGCGCACGCCATTCGCGGAGACGGTCCATCGAAAACCGCGCGCCAGGTCGGCGGAGACCGTGCCCGTAAAAACGAGCACGCGCGCCTGGCCGTACCAAAACCAGTGCTGATTGTACGCCGCCTCGATTCCGCGCAGCGGTTTGCGCTCGGAGATTCGGAAGCCGTGGCCGTATTCGAAATAGGTTTCCGCGCGGGGAATAATTCCGTTCGAATTCCCTGCCCCTCCGCCAACGGTAAATGAATCGGAACGGGTGAATCGATAGGTGACGCCCGCAACTATTTTTTCGGCATCCACGCCGAAGCGCTGATAGAAATCGCCCTCCGCGGCTACGATCCAGCGATCGTTTGGTTTGGCGACGAATGCGACGGTCTGCGTGTTCGCTGCGCCGGTGTAATTGAACGTGTCGGTCTCGTTGCCTATGTCGACTTCAAATCGCGGCGGCGATTCGAGCGAGCGCAAGCCGGCGAGCGCTTCGTCGTCCGCGGCTGGAATTCCCTTGGGTTCGAGCCCGCGCGCTTGCAGGAACGCGGCGCGAGCGTCGCTGCGGCGTCCCAGCGCGCGGAGGACGCGTCCGCGCTCGTTGAGCACGTCAGCGCGCGGCGGCGGAATGCGCCCGGCCGCATCGAGCAGCGCAAGCGCTTCGGCGGTGCGGCCGTCCTGCGCCAGAAGCGTTGCGAGACCAAGAAGAACATCGGCATCCCGGGGCGACAGTTGCAGAGCACGACGATAGGCCGCTTCCGCTTCGCGCCGACGCCCGGTCCACGCCAAAAGCTGCGCGCGCCATCTCAAGGCACCCGATTCATCGGGCGCGGCAACGAGTCGCGCGGTAACCACACGAAGCGCGCCTGCCAAATTGTGCGCCGCGACTTTCTTCTGCACGCGCTCGAGCCAATCCGCCGTTTCCTGCGCGGCGGTTCGTTGCGCGCGCGCGACGGTCGTTGCCGAAGGTGATGCAAGCTGACCCGCGCCGCGGCCTCCGCGTTGATCCGCGCGAAGCGTTATCGGTCCCGCGGCAAGGACGCAAATCCCCATCGTAATCGCCGCCCACGCGCGAATCCGGCCGCACGCGAACACACGGCGAGTTTTTGCGCGAAGCTCCACATACCAGAAGCCAGCACATCGCCAGCCACCAACGCACGAGAATGCTCGCCGCGTCGCCTTCTTCTAACTATTCCTGTTACTTGTGACCGTGGTACGCTTTGCTGCAAGTAGGCGGGGTGAGCGTCGTCGCGAAAAGCGGAGGGACTGCGGAGAAATGACCGATAAAAGTTTCAATTCGGAACGAGTGTTCCAAAATGGAGCAGCGCCGCTCCGGGATTTTGCTTCCGTAGCGTCAGGCCTTTGGCGCCATCAAACGCGCGTCATTCGTGGCGCAAGGCCACGGTGGGATCGACGCGCAGCGCGCGCCGCGCCGGGATGTAGCACGCCACCAACGCCACGACGATCAGCAGCAGCGCGCTGAGAACAAAGACGACCGGGTCGGCAGCCTTCACGCCATAGAGCAGCGACCGAATCAGCCGCGCCGCCGCAATCGCCGCGATCATTCCGATGATCAGGCCAATAATGACAAGCTGCGCGGCTTGCCACAGAATCAAACGCGCCACATTTCCCGGCATCGCGCCCAGCGCCATGCGAATCCCGATTTCGCGCGTGCGCCGCGCGACCACGTACGCCATCACTCCGTAGAGGCCCACCGCAGCCAGCAGCGCCGCCAGCAATCCCAGGCTCAGCGTAAAAAATGTCACCAGGCGGTCGGAGAACATCGAAGCGTTCAACTGCTCGGTCAGCGTTCGGACATCGTATACAGGCAAGTCCGGAGCGTCGCGGGCCACTTCTTTGCGCAGCGTCCCGGCCATCGCCAGCGGGCTAGCCGCCGTGCGCACATAAAATGTAGCCTCCCCCATCGTCGTATCCTGAGCATACGGGAAGTAAACGAACGGATGGCCCGGATCGCGCGCATCGGTGTGCTTGGCATTGGCAACCACGCCGACGATTTCGATATTCGGATGGCTGTCCGGGCCGCCTCCGATCGTGACATGCAATCCGATGGGGTTGCGGCCCGCGAAAAATTTCCCCGCCACTTTTTCGTTGATGATGGCGACTTTGGGGCTTGATGCTATGTCACCCTCGCGGAACTCCCGGCCCTGGATCAGCGGAATACCCATGGTCGAGAAAAAATGCGGGCTAACGTAGTTCACCCAAGCGTTTGTATTCTCGTTCTTTCCTCGTGTGTAGCCTTCAAAGCTCATTGTGTCCGTCGCGTTCGAGTCGGCGAGAAGCGGGATTTCCGCGGCGCCGACGGAAGCCACGCCGGGTAGCGCAGCGATGTCCTCGCGCAGGTGGTTAAACAGCGCCACAGTTTGCGCGGGCGAATAGCGGCTCAAGCCCGGCGAAAGAGAAAATTGGACGATGTGGCCGATGCGCATTCCTAAACTTGCGCGTTCGAGATGCACCAAACTTTCGCCGAATAGCCCGGACGCAATCAACAGCATCGCCGTCATCGCCACTTGCACAACAATCAGAGACTTGCGCAGCTGCACGCTGCTGCTGGATACGCTTGCGCCCTGCTCCTTGAACGCCGATTGCAGATCGGTGCGCGACGCCCGCAGCGCCGGAAGCAAGCCAAAGAAGACACCGCTCAGAATTGTCGTCGCGGCGGCGAAACCCAGAACGCGAAGATCAAGCCGCGCCGCAAGCCCTGACGCGCCAATGTCCGGCGGAATCCGCGCAATCAATGCGCCCAGCGTCCATCGGCCAATGATCAGCCCCGCGGCGCCCCCGGCGATCGCCACCAGCAGGCTTTCCGTCAGGAACTGGCGAACCAGCCGGACTCGGCTTGCGCCCAGCGCCAACCGCACCGCGATTTCGCGCTGCCGCGCTTCGCCTCGCGCCAGCAGCAGGCACGCGAGATTCGCGCACGCAATCAGCAGCACCAGCCCCACCATCGCCATCAGGAAAACCAGCGGCGCCTTTGCGTCCTGCTGCATGACCGGCCGCCCGCGCGCGCCCGGCGTGAGTTCGATTTTTCCGCCGAGGAACCGCTGCTGCGCTTCCGGCGAAGTCATCATTTTCTTCGCTGTCATGAGCGGCAATTCGGATGCGAGAAGCGCGTGATAGAGCGGCTGAAGACCTGCCTGCGCGCGCGCCGGCGTCATGCGTGGCTTGAGCCGGCCGATGATCGCGAGGAAATAATCCGACGCGCTGTCAAGGCCGTTCCAGTTCGGCGTCATTTGCGCTTTCATCGTGATGGGAATGTAAACGTCTGGCGCGGAACCGGCCTGCACGCCCGTGAATCCCGCTTGCGCCACCCCCACCACGGTGAGCGGCGTGCCATTCACATCGAGGGCCTGACTCAAAATCGAGGGATCGCCGCCAAAATGCTGGCTCCAGTAGCCATAGCTCAGCACCGCAACGGGATTCGCGCCCGGCGCGGTTTCATCTGCCGGCGAAAACACGCGGCCAACCGCCGCACGCACGCCGAGCACAACGAAAAAATTCCCGGAGACAAGTTCGCCACCGGCACGCTCCGTGCGGCCATGCCCGGAGACGTTCACGTCCACGGGAAAACAAGTGAGCACGCCGGAGAAGACCTGATTGCGGTCGCGCAGGTCCTTGTACATTGGATAGGAAAACGAAGCATTCGAGTCGTAGTCGGACCAGACGCGGCCCGACCTCGCTCCCGTCGAACGCAGCACGACGAGTTGTTCGGGGTGCTCCACGGGTAATTGGCGCAGGAGCAGCTGATCGGTCAGCGAAAAAATCGCCGTGTTCGCGCCGATGCCCAGCGCCAGCGTCAAAATCGCAATCGCCGCAAACCCCGGCGATTTCGCCAGCATGCGCAGTCCATAGCGCAGATCCTGCAGCAGCGTGTTCATCTTTCACCTTGCCGCGTGAGACGTGCGAAGCTTCAAAATGGCTTTTTTGATCCTGCCATCCCCGCGCATTCGTACCGTCGCGCGGCTCCCCTCCGCAACGAGCAGCTAAAACCGCCATCGGTGGCGCTGCGCCTATTGGGGCGTTATGGTCTTTGCGCGCTCTGGAGGCGTCCATTTCGCGAGGTCCACTTTTTCCCAGCCGCGGTGGATAATTCCTGCGCGAATCTGCGCCGGCGTTTTTCCTTTGCGAGTCTCTTCGTAGGCGTAAAAAAGCTCCATCTTGCAGATTTCGCATTCCGAGCCGTGCAGTCCGTGATAGCAACTGAGCAGGCTGGTGTGTCCGGCGGCGACATCGCAACGGCAGTAGCAGGGCAATTGGTAGAGCACCGTCTTGATTTTCGCCGCGATGGCGTAGGCGCGCCTCGTCAGCGGATCGGCGAAGTCTTTCACGGGCAACGTTGTGGGCAGCGGCCCTTTCGGAGGCGAAGCATGGTACGCGGGAATCGGCTGCGGCCGCGGGACGGTCACTTGTGCGCGAGCGAAAGGCATCGCTGCTGCGAGCGCCAGAAGCATACTGGCGCTTGTGACGATCCAGAAATAGTTCTTCATTTTCATTGCGGCCTCCGCGTTATTTCGTTGGGACGAGTGCGCGCCGTTCCCCGTCATTCATATCGTAACGCCACAATCGGGTCGGTGCGCATCGCGCGCCTTGCTGGAATGTAACACGCCAGCAGCGAGACGAGCACGAGAAGCAGCGCTGCTCCCGCAAACGATACAGGGTCGGCGGGGCTAACGCCATAGAGCAAGCTCTGCATCGCACGCGTCAGCACAAGGCCCGCGACGGCTCCCGCGAGCACGCCCGCAATCGCCAGCGCGAGTCCCTGGCGCAACACCATGCGCATCACGTCGCCTGGCCGCGCGCCCAGCGCCATGCGAATCCCGATTTCATTTGTCCGCTGCGTCACGCTGTAACTGACCAGTCCGTAGAGTCCCACCGCCGCGAGCAAAATCGCCAGCCCAGCGAACACCGCCAGCAAATTCGTCGCGAACCGCTGCGGCCCAAGCGACTCCGCGATGCGCGCATCCATCGTACTGACCTCCGAAACCGGCAGATTCGCGTCTGTGCCGCCCACCGCCTCGCGAATCGCTGTTTCCGCCGACGCCGCGCCGCCATTCGACTTGACGATCAAAAATCCGTACGGCGCTTCACGCTGATATAGCGGATAGTAATAAACGCCTTTCGAGCCGCTCTGCGAAATCGAAGGCGAAGATTCCTCGCCCACTAACTGATTGAACCGAATGTGCCCAACAACGCCGACAATCGTGGCCCATTCGCCCTTATTTCCATTGCGAATTTTCTGCCCGACGGGATTTTGGTTCGGCCAGCACTGCTTCGCGAGATTTTCGTCAATCACTGCAACCGCCTGCGATCCTTTGCGGTCATCGTCTGTAAAAATCCGCCCCTCGCGCAGCGGAATGCCCAGCGCGGTGAAATATCCCGGTGTGACGTAGCGAATATCTCCATGCGGCCCGGGATTCCCCGGCGGCGCAGGCTTGCCTTCGATTTGAAATGACGCCGACTCGTTTCCACCCGCAAATGGCAGCGGAAAGCCCGCGCCTGCGTCTTTTACTCCCGGCGTGTGCGACAGCCGACCGAGCACCCTGCGGAAAAACGCGAACTGCTTGTCCTTAGTGTTGTATTGCTCTTTTGGCAGCACTACTCCCGCAGTCATCACGCCGTGCGGATTGAATCCCGGATTCACATCGTCAATGCGCGACAGACTTTTCAGCAGCACGCCTGTTCCCGCGAGCAGCACCAATCCGAGCGCCAACTCTCCGGCAACCAGCACCGCACGAAAATTCTGCCGCCCGCGGCTTCCCGTGGACGAGCGGCCCGCTTCGCGCATCGCGTTGTACGGATTCACTCTGGACATGTGCCACGCGGGAACGCTGCCGAAAATCAGCACCGCGGCAATTCCCACAAGCCCGGTGAAGCCCAGCACGTATCCATCGAGCGGAAACGTCATGCCCGTCGTTAAATCCTGAGGCGCGGCAAAGAGCAACGCCTTCAATCCCCACTGCGCGACCAAAAGCCCGGCAAGCACCCCGAGCACGCCGAGCAGAAAAGTTTCGCTAAGCGCCTGCGCCATCAAACGCGCTCGCGAAGCGCCCAGCGCCGCGCGCACCGCGAATTCCTTGGAGCGCCCCGCGGCTTTCGCCAGCAGAAGTCCGGCAATATTCGCGCACGCAATCAGCAGCACAAACGCCACGGCGCCGCCCAGAATCAGAATCGGCGTACGCAAATCGCCAAACACATAATCCGTAAACGGCATCAGGAACATGCTCCACTGCGCGTTTTTCACGTAGGTCGTCGCGGGATTCTGAATCACGCGCTGCGACAAAATGCCCATCAATGCGCTGGCCTGCGAAAACGTCACACCGGGTTGCAGCCGCGCCACCGCGAGATAGCTTTCGTTGGACGTTTTGTCAATCGCGAACGCACTCTGCGGCAGCCCGAGCGGCGTCCAAAGATCCGTCCTCGGATTCGGCCAGTGAAAATCACGCCCCATTACGCCGATGATGCGATACGGCTGCCCATTCAGTTGAATGGTGCGGCCAATTGCGCTTTTGTCCGCGCCGAACCATCGTTCCCACGCGCCATACGAGAGCACCACTTCATGATTGGCGTTCGGCTGATCCTCCGCTGCTGTAAACACCCGGCCCACAATCGGCTTCGCACCAAAAACGTCGAACCATTGCCAGGAAACCTTCGCGCCCCGAAGCTGCTGCGGATACTCTCCCGCCGTGTAATTAAAATCCTTGGAATCCTCAAGTGCCGAGGTCACGAAAACTTTCTTGCTGTCGCGCATCTGCGCAAAATCCGGCGCGGAAACGACAATGTTCTTGAGCCCGAGCTTCGCGTAGCGAGCGCGCTGTACCACCACTTGCCCGGGATGCGCCACGCCCGGCGGACGCAAAAACAGCGCGTTCACCACCGAAAAAATCGCGGTGTTCGCGCCAATGCCCAGCGCCAGCGTCAACACTGCGATGGCGGTGAATCCCGGCGACTTGAACAGCATGCGAATTCCGTAGCGCAAATCCTGCCAGAGCGTAGCCATGGGCATACCCCAGAAATCCTCTACGTCATACCGCAAATTGGACTCCGAATCGGAAGAACAGCAAACGCATGCAGATCAGCAGGTTAGGTATACCACGGATGTGAGCAGCATCCGAGGTTGTCCGATTGCGGGAGGAGGTGTCGCGGAAACGGACAGTTCTTCGAAGACTAACCCTTGCGGGAGCGGATTTTCAAATCCGCCGCGCGACTCCGAAGACACGTCCCGGCGAAAACCTTTATTCGTAGCGCAGCGCCACCATGGGGTCGGTGCGCATCGCTCTCCGCGCGGGAATGTAGCACGCAACGAGGGCCACAAGCGTCAGCACGATGGCGACGCCCACGAACGTGAGCGGGTCATGCGCGCTGACGCCAAAAAGCTGATTCGTCATCAGGCGCGTCAGCCCGAGCGCCGCAACAATGCCGATGCCCACGCCAATCAGCGCCATTTTCGCGCCCTGTCCCAAAATCAGCCGCAGCACATCGCTACGCTGCGCGCCCAGCGCCATGCGAATGCCGATTTCGTGCGTGCGCTGCCCCACGAGATAGGAAATCACTCCATAGATGCCGATGCACGAGAGTACCAACGCGAGAACGGCGAAGACGCCGAGCAGAATCATCGAGAAGCGCCGCGCGGCCAGCGAATCGGAAATAACCTGATCCATGCTTTCCGCGCCGAACATCACCTCTTGGCTGTTGATCTTCTCAATCGTGTGCCGAATCGCGCCCACCAGAGCGTCCGGCGAGCCTTCCGTGCGCATCACCACTCCCGTGCCCTTCGATAGCAGCGGCATGAATTTATCCGGAACCTGCATCAGCGGAAAATAAAACTCCGCCTGCACCGGACTTTTGCCGTTCTCGTCCAGTCCCCACTGCTTCACGTGGCCCACCACGCCCACAATCTGCGCTTGCACCCCGAGAATCTCCAGATTGACGCGCTTGCCAATGGGATTTTCGCCAGGGAAGAATTTTCGCGCGAAGTACGTGTCGATGACGATGACCGTGGGCGAATGCGTGGTGTCACCGGCATTGATGAAGCGCCCGCGTTCCAACGGAATCTGCATCGCTTTCAAGAAATTCGGTTGCGCCAGGTAAAAAAGCGACCAACTCATGTCGTTATCGCTCGACGGCTTCGGATGGCCATCGAGCCAGAACGGCAGTTCGGAGTCGCCCTGCATCGGAAGCGAGCCGCCAAAGGCGGATTCGGCCACGACGCCGGGAATCGATGAGAGAGCGGATTCCATCTGACGCGCTTCGTTGCGGATCTGGTCGGGAGGAGCCGCGGACAACGATGGCGGAAACGCGATGCCGAATGAAAGGGCATGATGCGGATTGAAGCCAGGGCTGACGCCCCACAGCCGCACCAGGCTGCGAATCATCAATCCCGCGCCCACCAGCAGAACCAGCGCCAGCGCCATCTCCACCATCACGAACACGCCTTGCAAACGATGCCGCGCGCCGCTCGAACCGCGCCCGCCCTCTTTTAGCGTTTCCTGTAAATTCGCGTGCGACGTTTTCAGCGCCGGCGCCAGGCCAAACAGAATCCCGGCGACAATGGAAATGCCCATGGTGAAGAGCAGCACGCGCGAATCCAGCCCGACCTGCGACGCTCGGGGCAATGCCTCCGGTAGGATGCGAATCGCCGCTTTCGTTCCCCACGCGGCGAGCAGCAAGCCCAATGCGCCTCCCGTGACGGCGAGCATCACGCTTTCCGTCAGAAGCTGCGAAATCACGCGCGCGCGGCTGGCTCCCAAAGCGGCGCGAATCGCGAATTCGCGCGTGCGCCCCGTCGAGCGCGCCAGCAGAAGATTGGCGATGTTCACGCACGCGATCAGCAGCACGAAACAAACAGCCCCTAGCAGCACGTAAAGAAGCGGCGCGACGTTGCCCACCATATCCTGCTTGAGCGGGACGATTGTGATGCCGTTATTTTTGTCCGCGTTCGGATACGCCCGCGCGAGACTCTCCGCGATGGCGTCCATATTCGCGCGTGCTTGCGGGGCCGTCACGCCCTCCTTCAGGCGTCCCACCGCGTCCATCCCCATGCTCACGCGACGATCGAGAAAAGTCGGATCAGTCCACTGGCCGATGGGAACGTAGACATCGCTCAACCGGAAATTGTTCCCACGGAAATAAAAACTCGCGGGAATAACTCCGATGACGGTATACGGCGTGCCGTTCAGCGCAATCGCCTGCCCGAGAATTTTCCGTGAGCCGCCGAATTTGCGCTTCCAAAAGCCTTCACTGAGAATCACCACGGGCGCCGCGCCGGGGTGGTCGTCTTGCGCGGTAAGAGTGCGCCCAAGGACTGGCTTGACGCCGAGAATCGAAAAGAAATCGGCGGAGATCATTTCGGCGCGGACGCGCTCCGGCTCGCCCGCTCCCGTCAAATTGAAATTATCGGAACGGTAGGCCGCCAGCGCGGCGAACGAGCGATTGTCGCGCTGCCAATCCAGAAAATTCGGATACGAGATGGAAGACTCCTGAAAATTCGCGACGCGCGAATAGAGCGCGAAGAGCCGGTCCGGATGGGGGTACGGCAGTGGATTCAGCAGCACTCCGTTCACCACGGAAAATAATGCCGTGTTCGCGCCGATACCCAGCGCGAGCGTCAAAACGGCAATGGCCGTGAAGCCGGGAGATTTCGCCAGCATTCGCAAACCGTAGCGCAAATCCTGCAGCAGCGTTCCCATCCTCCCCTTTACCTCCGCCCAGAGTAACCATCGCAGCGGCGCGCCATCGCGCGGCAACTTCGCTCACAGTGTGATACGAATGTGCCCGCGATTAAGTTCCTCTGCAAGCAGCCTCAGCCCATGCAGACTTGATTCCCAAGCAGACGCCCCACTAAAAAGACGTGCCCCTCATCGGTTGGATAGCAGCGGTCTGGCGAATACGGCGCGACTTTGCGCCGCTCGCGACGCGAGCGTCCCACGCGAGAATGCCGGCACAAACGCGGACTGCATTCCAACGGTCAGGGCAACCGGACAGCAAAGCGAGCCGGAAAAAACGGCCTTTTCCTGGAGGTCTTTGCCGTGCCCGGTCCCTCGCCGCAAAACCCTTTCCGCCGCAAAGCGTTCCGTATAGTACTCTGGTACGTTGCCCCAGTACCGCAGCTCCATTGCTCGTAACGGAGTCGCCCAGTAAACTCATTCAAAGCGATTTAGCCGCTTTTTGCAAAGGACAATTGATGCCTGGGGTGGCATTCAAGGCGGAGGCAGAGCTTCGGCGTCAGGCGCGCGCTCTGTGCAAGCGCGCGGAGGCCGTGCTTCGGCCTCAGGCGCGGACTCTGTGCAAGCGCGCGGTCGCCGTGCGCGAATGCGTGTGGGACGGGTTTGCTGCCGTCCGTCACGCCGTCGAAACGAAACTCCTACCGGCAATCGTCTCATTCTGGACGACTTGCGTATTACCTTCGAGCATCGCTCTGCTCCGCGCCTGTCACGCGAAAATGGCCCTTCTTCGCCTCCGAACCAAGTTCCTGTTCTCGCTGGTTCTGATCACCAGCGGCCTCACGTGCGCCGCGCTGCTCATCGTGGGCCACGCGGCGCAATCCGAAGCCCAGCGCCAAATCGAGGAGGAGGCGCATAACGCCATCCTCACGTTTCAGGTCATCCAGCATCAGCACCAGGCCGCGCTGCGCCATAAAGCGGACCTGCTCGCGGCGCTGGCGCTTATGAGGAACGGAGACGCCACCACCATTCGCGATGCCAGTCAGGACCCGTGGCAATCCGAAGACTGCAACCTGTTTCTCCTGGCGGACGCTCGGGGCAAAGTTGTGGCTCTCCATACGACCGAGGAGCAGTTTCCCGCCGCGGCTGCCGAGCGCTTGCTCGACCGATCCCTCCGAAGCAAGAAGAGCGCGGGGTGGTGGTTCAGCGGGCAGCGACTGTATCAGGTAGTGCTGCGGCCCGTGTATGGGAGCGCTGATTTGAAACGCACGCGCTTGGGCACCGTCGTCGTCGGCCGCGTGATTGACGCCAGCAGTGTCCGTGAGCTTCGCCGCATTTCGTCGAGCGAGGTGGCATTTCGCTACGGCGGCAGCATCATCGTCAGCACGCTTGCGCCGCTCGATGAGGATTCTCTCGCGCAACAGGTCGGAAATCGCCCCATTCCGCAGCTTATCCAAATCGATGGCGAGAAGTACTTCGCGAGTTCCATGGATCTGACTCCGGGCGTGCGCGGTGGCATCAGTGTGATCGTGCTGAAATCTTACAGCCAGGCAATCGAATTCCTGACTCGGCTGAACCACCTGCTTCTCGGATTATTTCTAGTCGCCACCATGGTCGGCGCCGGGCTGGTGTTTTTCATCTCGGATGCGTTCACGCGGCCGCTGGCCTCTCTCGTCGGCGGAGTTCGCGCCCTCGAACAAGGGAACTTCGACTACCCGTTGAATGCGGACGGCGGAGATGAAGTGGCGCAGGTCACGCGCGCGTTCGACGGAATGCGCACCACCCTGCAGAGAAACCAGACGCAGCGCCAGCAGCTCGAGGAGCAGCTTCGCCAGTCCCAGAGAATGGAAGCCATGGGACGCCTGGCGGGCGGCATCGCGCATGACTTCAACAACTTGCTTACGGTGATCAAGGGCCACAGCGATTTGCTGCTCGATCGCATGGCTCCGAGCGAGCCGCTTCGCGGCAGCAGCCAGCAGATTGCCAAGGCCGCGGATCGCGCCGCCGCGCTGACGCGTCAACTGCTCATTTTTTCACGCAAACAGGCCACCGTGACGAAGATCATCGACCTGAACGCGCTCGTCTCCGAGTCAGGCAAGTTGCTCAAGCGTCTGGTTCGCGAAGACATCGAGTTTACGTTCTGCCCGGGGAAATCCATCGGGCTGCTGAAAGCGGATCCCTCCCAAATCGAGCAGATCATTATGAATCTCATCGTGAACGCCTCTGACGCAATGCCCCACGGCGGAACGCTCTCCATCGAAACCTATAACCAGACCGTCACCGATCGCTCCGCGCCCGGCCGGTATCCCACCCAGCCCGGCCGCTACGTCGTCCTTGCCGTTACGGACACAGGCTGCGGCATGGATGCCACCACCAAGGCGCACATCTTCGAGCCTTTCTTCACCACAAAGGAAGCGGGCAAAGGCACGGGACTTGGGCTGGCCACCGTTTACGGAGTCGTGAATCAGAACAACGGACATATCTCCGTAGATTCGGAGCCGGGGAACGGCGCGCGCTTCGAAATTTATCTGCCCGAAGCCGATGAGCCGATCGAGTTCTCTTCGCCGCAAAAAAATGCCGTCCGCGCGAAGCGCCGATCCGAGACCGTGCTGCTCGTCGAGGATGAGGCCGCCGTGCGAGAGCTTGCCTCGCAATTTCTAAAGTCCGTGGGCTACACAGTGCTTGCCGCTGAAGACGGCGCGGAGGCTCTGGCCATCGCCGAGCGCATGCACCAGTCGATTGATGTGCTGGTGACGGATATTGTCCTGCCCAGAATGCGCGGGCCCGAACTTGCCGAATGTGTGAAGCTGATCCGCCCGGACATAAAAATCGTCTATATGTCCGGCTACCTCGAGTACAGCAAAAAAGCGGGGCAATTGCTCGACGAAGGTTCCTTCCTCCAAAAGCCCTACACGCGCGACGCGCTGGTCGGCAAAGTAGACGAAATCCTTCATGGCGTTCCGGCCGAAGAAGAATTTGCCTCCGCGGCTCGCTAAGCCCGTCTTGCGACAACGTCCGACGCAAGCGCAAATGTAATTCGGGCCACGCCGGGAGTTTCGCGGTGTCGTACTTGACTTGCGCGGTATCGGCGAGCAGAATGCGCTCAATTCGCCATGCTCAGCGCCCCGTCGATGTTCAATGCGCCTTCCGCATCCGCGGCAGCGCCGACGCAATCTGCCTACATCCAGCCGACGCTCGGCCACGGCTTGCGCATCTGGTGGGCCTACTACTGGCCAACGAACCTTATCGCCGGCGTGATTGTTGCTTTCTTTCAGTTCTGGCTGCGGAAGTTGTATGAAGACGTGATTCTTTCCGCACATGCGACCGTGATCGCCATGCGAATACTCCCTTACGCCACCACCTACATCGTCGCGCTCTTTATTATTTGGTACGTGCTTGGGAAACGATTTCGTCATTTTCGCATCGCATTACTTCCGCGTGCGGGTGCCACAGACGCGCAGCCGCTTCGGCGTACCTTCAAGCGCACGCTCCGCGTCTGGTGGACATTTTCCTGGCGGTCGGCCCTGTATTTGATCATTGCGACCTTTGTGGCGACTGTTTCACTGGGAGTACTGATGGGGGTTTTGAGCGCGATGGGACGGGCGATGGCTATTTTGGTTCCGCTGCTGGAATCGCTGCTTCTTTCCGGGGCGATAGGTCTGTTCGTGATCTATTCAAATATTCTTGACGAAGAGTTCGGCGACTTCCGCGTGGTTCTGCTTCCGCGCAATTCCGTGCCGCAAGCTTTGCCCACGTCGACTCCTGCCACGCAAGACCAAGCCGCCGTCTAGCGGCGATCCTGGCCCGAACACACATTCGCTTATTCTTGGGTCTGGGGCTGCGGGTTCTGCTGCGGTTCCTGTTCTGGCGCTTGGGGAGTGAGCGTAAACGCGATGCCGCGCTTCCAGTTCATGTCGACGGTTTTTTGCAGGTCGAGCTGCCTCATCGGGATGCTCGACTGGATTTGATATGTGGTGATGTAACAGAGGCGGCCATTCGAGAGCCAGTAGGTCGTCACGCCGAACACCGTGCCGTCCTTCAGCACCAGATCGACGATGGGCTGATTCGCGCTCGACGTGTTTGCGTTAGTCGACGGTGGCGGCTGCTGCCGCGTCAGAGGCTCGGGCACGTAGATGTACGCTGGCGCATAATTTGTTCTCGGCTGGTTTCCGCCGAGTTCCTCAGGCAAGTACGGTGGCAAATTTTCGACCAGTGGCTGATACAACGCGCTCGAAGTGTATGGCCAGTAGCCCCACGAATTCCATCCTCCGCCGAAGCCAAATGAATCGAAGCCGAAGCCGCCGAATCCGGAGGATGAAAGAAAGCAATCCTGAAACCAGCCGCCAAAAAAGCAGTTCGAGCCGAAGCCGAGCGGTGAAAATCCGAATTGCCCCGCAAAGCCGAAGCCGCCGTCATCGAAGTCACCGTCGCCGTCAAACCCTCCGTTGTAAATTCCGCACTGCGTGAACGTGTCGATGCACGGATGCGCCGAAGTTGGGTTCGACGCGCCAAAGGCGGTGAAGGAAACACTGGGCTTCGGCTTCAACCCTGGATCAATCGCCATACCGCCGAAGACTGGCGGTACGGGATGAGGATGCCCCATGAGTCGAATCGGGTGGAACAAGGGCGGAGCGGGCGCCACGGGATGCACGCCGCCCATCGGAGGCGCGACGAATCGCCCACCCATCCGGCCCGATACGGGCGACGGCATCACAGGCATCGCCACGGGCCGCGGATTTTGCACCCGCATCGGAGCTGGAAATCCGATTGGGCGCATGGGCGACGGCGGCTGCATCACCATCGGACGAATCGGCGCCGGCGCGGGCATCGCCACGGGATGCGGCGCTGCCGGAGGCGGGGGTACAACACGCCCGGTGCCGCGCTGCGGCGGCGCTTCCCACAGATAGTTCCCTGCCGCAAACGGCCGCGCATTGACCGGCGCGCTCATCCGCTCCGAGTTTCCGTTTATGAAAATGGTTCGCGCCGAACCTTCCACATGGCCTGTCGCTCTCGGCGGAGCCACAAAAGAGCTGCCAGTAAAATCCGCGCGGGAACCTGATCCAAAGCGTTGAAAGCCCCGCGAGCTGCCGCCAGATGACATTCGCGCCGGCGGAGTGGGGAGAATTCCACCGACGTGAGCTGGATGCACCGATATCCCCGAGCCGCCGTAAGGGCCTCCGCTGTGGAAACTCGACCCTCCGTGGAATCCGCCGCCCGGGTGGGACGTCCCGGCGTGAGCCGCGCCGCTGCTACCGCCGCGCGCGCCGCCCCCTCCGCGGGAACCGGCCCGCTGTGCAAAGGCTGCGGGGGCGAACGCAAACAGGCACACGGATGCGCCGTAAATCAGCATGGATTTGAAAACGCGTTGCGGGGAGGCTAGGCTGGTCATGGGCCGTTTCCCCTTTCGCCCGGCGGGGTTTCTGGTCCCGAGGGCTTACGCTGCCGCTGCTGGCGCGGTGGGTTCACGCCTTTGCAGTCTGCAGGCAACTAACTCTATAGTATAAGACCCCTCCCGAGCCGAAAAGGTTGCAAAAACTTCCCGGCAGATTCCCCGGACTGACAAGAAATCCCTTCTCGAATGGAAGGAAACATTTTACAGTGGATTTTCGTTTATTCGTATGGAAGACGCTGCGGCGCGCGTGTAACTCCCTGCGGCGGTGAGGATACGATGAAACTGCGAAACCCGAGCTGCAAACTCAGACTCCCTCTAGCGTTCGCTGGCGCCGTTGTGCTGGCGCTGGGCGTTTCCGGCTGCGTCATCGGCGGACCTGGGCCGCTGGAAAACATGGGGCGAGTTCAATCGGAATCGGTCTCCGTACCGCTGGGCGCGGCAAAATCCGTCGGCGTGCACCTGAAAATCGGAGCCGGCGAACTGAAACTTTCCGGCGGCTCGCCGCAATTGCTCGACGGCACAATTCAATACAACGTGCCGGACTGGAAGCCGGATGTAAGTTACGCCGTGCAGGACGGCCGCGGCGCGCTGATGGTGATGCAGCCGGAAGCGTCCCGCACGACAATGGGCGGCGTGAAATACACTTGGAATTTGCACTTGAATAACGCCGTGCCGTTGGACGTTACCGTGGAAATGGGCGCGGGAAACTCCACGCTCAATTTCAGCGGCATGACCCTGCGCAATCTCGACGTGCGCATGGGCGTGGGCAATTCGACCGTCGATCTGACCGGCGACTGGAAGCAAAACGTCACGGCGTCCATTCAAGGCGGCGTTGGCGAGGCGCACGTGAGATTGCCGCGCGACGTGGGAGTGCGCGTCACGGTCAATGGCGGACTGGGCTCGGTCAGCGCTCCGGATTTCAAGAAGGACGGCGACGCCTACGTCAACGGCGCGTACGGCAAATCGAGCGTTACCGTCGACGTGCATGTCACCGGCGGCATCGGTCAGGTGGATCTCGAGCTGGGCGGCTCACGCTCCATCGTGTAAATTCATGTTTTTTTTTGCGCGTTTTATGCAAATAACTTTCTGCTGAAACTGATTTACGAAAGCATCTCCGCTCAGCCGTAAGGAATCGAACAGTAGGCGCTGCGTTTCGCGCGCCAAAACATAATTCGCGATGATGCCATTCATCCATATCGGGCCGATCACGCTTGCGAGCTTCGGGCTATGCGTCGGCATGGCCATGCTCGTCTCGTATTTCGTGCTGGCCAAGGACATGCGGCGGCGGAATCTCCATGCGCCCGCGGATTTGCTGGTGGCGATCCCCTGCATCGCCGGACTCGTCGGCGCGAAGCTCTATCATGTGCTCGAAACGCCCAAGGAACTCTTTGCCGATCCAAGGATCCTGATCAGCCAGTACGGCTTCGCGTGGTTTGGCGGCCTTTTGGGCGGCCTGATCGCATTCGTGCTTGTGGCGCGGCATTACCGGCTGCCGCTCCTCGAAGTTTTCGACGCCGCTTCGCCCGCCGCGGCCCTCGGCTACGGCCTGGGACGCATTGGCTGCCTGGTTTCGGGCGATGGCGACTACGGCATTCCGACTTCCCTGCCCTGGGGCATGAGCTTTCCGCACGGGCTTGTGCCGACCACGCAGCGCGTGCATCCCACGCCAATTTACGAACTCATTGTCGCGGTTTTCATTTTCTGGTGGCTGTGGCGGCTCGGCGGGAGGCAGGCGCAAGCTCGCGCCGGGGCCATTTACGCGGCGGTGAGCTCGCCTGTCGCGCGTAAAAGCGGCCGTGACAAGAGCGCCATCCGCGAGTCTGCCGCCGCGAACGTCGCCGGGCCGCCTCGTGGCGCAGTCTTCGCGCAATATCTTATCCTCACGGGCATCGCCCGATTCCTCGTCGAATTCATTCGCATCAATCCGCGCTCGTTTTTCGGCCTGACCAACGCTCAAGCCGCCAGCCTCGCATCCATCATTCTCGGTGTGGCGCTTATATGGCATCTGCGCCATCAGCAGCTCGCGCCCAGCGCAATCCCGGCCAAACGATAAGGCTCGCGGCAGGGCAACCCGCCACCTGCCGTTATGCGTGGCGATGTCACCGCTTCCGGCAGGCCGCGAATCCATCAGGGTTCGTTTTGGAGGAAGCTGAAGAGGAAGCTGAAAACGCAAAATACTGCTGGCAAGGAGCGGCAGGTGTGCTATAATACACGTGCGTTTGCTCTTGTGACTGCTTTTTGAGACATCGACGAGGCTGCTGGGGTTACCCCCCACGCGGCCTTTTTTTGTACTCGGGAGGCGACGACGAGCGCAAATAGCTTTCCTCTTGAGGAGTAAGAAGTTGAGTCGAGAACAAGGAACAGTAAAGTGGTTCAACGCCAGCAAGGGCTATGGGTTCATTCAGCGTCAGAGTGGCGAAGACGTCTTCGTGCATTACAGCGCCATTCAGTCCGAGGGTTACAAGACCCTCAACGAAGGCCAAGCTGTTGAATTTGAAGTGAAAAAGGGACCCAAGGGCCTGCAGGCGGAAGCCGTCGTCGGCCTCTAGTCCGTATCCGGGCGGGATAGTTGCCATTCCGGCAAGCGTTCCGCCCGCCTTTATATCTGAAGCTGCGGGCCGTATGCGGCAATCCGTGCATTTCGCGGAATTGCTCCGGGGGATCACATTCGGTGCACCCAGAGCCCGCATTTCAGCATCTAAGTTAGTGTACTTTTTGGCCCTAATTTTGCGCGCATAGCACAAGGGCCCCTCTTGCATTTGCGGAGGGCACGGAAACGCGCCGATGGGCGCGCCCAAGGAGGTTTCAGTGCAGATATTGGATGCAGGGCAAACTGTTCGTCATACGCAGTACGGAGTCGGCACGGTCACCGAATCGGACTCCGATCGCACCACCGTGGAATTCGATGACCACGGAATGAAGAAGTTCGTCACCAGCATTTGGTCGGCGGAAGTGGTTGGCGAGATTGCCGGCCGTCCCACGCGCCCCAAGCGCCGCCGCAAGTCCACCAAGGCCGCCGCGGCGAAAGCGGTGTCTTCAATCACCAAGAACTAAACCAGAAACTCAACCGTTCGAGCGCCGGAACACGCGGCGCGCTCAAGCGCCATGACCGCCATGGTACGGGCGCTTGAGCCAGCGCGCGGCGCTGCGCGCTGTGATGGAGCCGGGCGCGATTTGGATGGCGCGACGGTAGCGCGCGATGGCTTCGTCCCGCTGCCCGAGCAAATCGTACATCTCGCCCGCATCCAGCGCCGCGCGCGCAACGATGGCGGCATTCGGATGGGGGAAATTCCGGACTTCGTCATACGCCGCTGCGGCGCCAGCGTAATTCTTTTCCTTTCGCAGCGCGCGTCCCAGCGAATACGCGGCGCGTTCGCCGCGCGCGTGCGGGAAAAATCCCTGCTCTCCGAGCGTGGCCAGCTTGCGATACGCCGCGATGGCTTCTTCGTGCTGCCCCGATGCGTTCAGCAAATCCGCTTGCGCCAGGCCAAAAATAAAATTGTGCGGAAAGTCAGAATACACGCCGCTGACAATTTTAATGGCTTCGGGATACTGTTTGTCGCGCGCCAGAAACAGCGCGAGGATGGTCTTCGCGTCGATGCTCTCTTCCCCGCCGCCGTCCGCCGCCGCGCGCAGCAATTGCAGTCCCTTTTTCTTGCTGCCGTGAATGTCCGCGACGTACGCCACGCCCTTTTCCCACCACGAAAGGCTGCCGATAATGTATTGGTAGACGCCCACGACGAGCTTCGCGTCGGAGTAGTTCGGATCGAGTTTTAGGATGTGAACATCGTCATGATAGGCGCCCAGCGCCTGCCGCAACGCGCCCAGCCAGTGTTTTTCGATCACCGCGGAGTACACGGTTGCCAGGCCGCGCGCCACGCTCCGCGCAAACAGCGCATTCACGTCCTTGGGATTCTTCGCCAGTTCCTGATTCGCCAGCGCCAGCGCGCGCCGCGACAGCCGCCCGATTTCCGCCTTCACAAGCGGGTCCACGGGCGGAGTTTTGAGCTGCAGGAAGCGGTTGCCCATGTAGAGCGTCGCGTCGAGCGCGCCTTCGCGGTTGAGTTCCTCGGCCAGCACCGCCGCGAGCAGATGATTCACGACGAAAGGATCGCCCGGGTGCACCTTCCGCTCCTCGCGGAAGAGCGTAATCGCGCCCCCGTAGTCCATGTTGTAATACTTTTCGAAACCTTCGCGCGTGAGTTCGTCATCGGGCTGCACGCGGAACGGCAGCGCGGCCGGAGTGGTCGCGCTGGAATCTTCGGTCTGGACGGCGCGCATATAAGCACGCGTCCCATCTCCGCGAGTGGCGCCACGCGAATCGTGGTCCAGAGAAACTGTTCCCGCGCGCGCGATCGGGCCCGTCGCTGCAACCGCCCCTGGATCCGCGCCCTTGAGCGGACGCCGCGCCGGCGCCGTGCCGCCGCTTGCCAATAACGCGCTCAGGAGCAAAGTCGTCAAAATGGGCCACATGGCTCGCCTATCTTACTCCGCCTGACGGTTCCAGCAACTCCAGAAGCGTTGAAAACTGCCGTAGTACGCGAAGTTCCGCGTACTGGGGCAGTACCTCCGTACTATTCGAATGAGACCGATAGCCCAGTGCGCTGCCAAGAGGCAAAAGGCTATCCTTGGCCGTTGAGTTGCCCGCTCGCGGGGGTGCTTATTTCGCTCCGGTCAGGCGGGGTTGGGAAGCCTCAACACGGAGCCAGCGAAAAAATGGGTATTCCGATGGCGCGAATGTTCGATTTCGCAAGCAAACAAGCGCGGCCTCGCGCGAAAACGCAAAGCGCGCCTGCCGCAACCGGCGAGTCCGGGAACGGCACGGAGGCTGGCGTCGCCGAATCAGCCTCCCATAGCTCAGACACCGCGCGCCCCGTGGCAAACGCCTGCAGCCATGCGACTTCCGAGGAACGGGCGAATGAACGGGCAAACGACCGGCCGAAGGAGGCCGCCCAAGCAGCGAAGCACGACCGGCGGCATCGCCGTCGCGTGAAGATTTCCGCGCCCGTGCGCGTCCGCCACACAGACACGTCATTCGTCAACGAATTCGACCTGACCATGACCATCGACGTTTCCCGCGAGGGTTTGCTGTTTGAAACTTCGCGGGCGACGTACCAGCCCAATCAGGAAGTCGCCATCGTATTTCCTTACCAGCCCGCGTCGTGGGAACCCATGAAGGAGCAGCGCGGACAGGTGGTGCGCGTCGCGCGCGCCAGCGAGAAGCGGTTTAGCGTCGCCGTAGCGTTCCTGACGGGCGAACCAACGTATGACCTTGTCGACGCCCTGGGGCAGCCGCTGAAGCGCGAGTCGGAACCGCCGAAGGTTGCGGATGCGCCGCAGCATCCTCTGATTCTCGTCGTCGAGGAGGATCCGCGCGTGCGGGCGCAGTTGCGCATGCAACTCGAGCTCGAAGGCTATGCGGTCGAGGCTGCGTCCGATCCCAATCTCGCGGCCACGATCATGCGCCACCGCGCACCCGCCGCCCTGATTTGCGAAGCCGAGCCGTTCCCCGGCGCGATGCCTGGCGGCGGCGAAATGTCGGGCTACGATTTGTGCGTCATTGCGCGGCGCAATCCGAAATACGCGCGCATGCCGATCATCCTGACCACGCGCACGGGCATGCCCTCGGATTTCGCCACGGCTCATGCGCTGGGCGCCACCGCGTGCGTCGCCAAGCCGTACGATCTCGATCGCGTTGCGAACCTTGTGCGAATGTTCGCGCCGGTCAACGCAACGTAAGCGCGATGCGGCCCTTTGAAGGGAGTGCCTCGATGATATTCTCGGCTCCGGCAAAGCAAAAGCAGCGTGAACGGCGTCACCCTCGGACCAAACTCCGCAAAATTCTGCTCGTGGCATGGGAAGGCGGCGGCCGCCGCGACGCGAGCCGCGCACGAAATCTGTGCCCGGGTGGAATCTACATCGACACGACGGATCCGGCCGACATAAACGACAACGTGGAATTGCTCTTCGACACGCCTCGGGGCGAAATCCGCGCGCGCGCCATTGTTCGCAGCACTCACATGGGACGAGGGATGGGCGTCGAGTTCACGGGCCTGGATTCCCTGGCCCGCAGACGCCTCCATAATTTGCTCGAAGACTTGCTCGTCACGGACGAGCCGGCGGACAGGGTTCCCTTCGCCTGATCCGGTTTGCCTCGACGCGGCCCTTCCCCGGCAACTAGCTCTGCGCACCGCCCGTAAACGCGCCGTTGCGCAGAATCTCCATTCCAGTCAGACGCGGCTTCTGCCGAGATCGGTCTTCCGGCCCGAGTCCCATTCGCACAAAATCCCTGGCGTGCAACCTAAGTAGCTCCGCCGAGCATCGCAGCGGAGCGGCAGCTCAAGCGCAGAGCTGCGCATATTTCTGCGCCGGCCGTGCGTCTGCACGGGACAATCGTTCGCGAATCGGTTAGAATTTTCGGCATCCGCTGCGCGGCTCGCGTGCAGCGGCACTCGGAGGAAATAGAATGCGGCAAAGGGCGGCGCTGCTTGGGACACTTCTGACGATTTGCCTCATTTTCTCCGGCTGCGGCGGCTCTCGCCCCAATTCCAGCACCACGCCCGCCATATCTTCTCTGTCGCCATCCTCGATTCCCGCGGGCGAAGGGTCATTCATACTCTCCATCACGGGTACGAATATGAACGGCTCCTCCGCGGTGAATTTCGGCACAGACAATCTCACGCCCCTCCAAGCCTTGCCGCTGCCATGTCCCACGGGCACGAACTGCTTGACCACTCTGGCCGTGTCCGTCCCACCCGTGGATGTCGCCAGCGCCGGAACAATCCAACTCTCCGTGACGACGAACTCGGAAACTTCCCCCAACGTCAGCTTCACCGCTGTGTCGCCGCAGATTTTAACCGTTTCGCCCATGGCCGCCGCGGCAGGCGGCGGGAACTTCCCTCTGACTGTCACGGTCCTTGGCGCGACGCCGACAATACAGCTCACCCTCGGCACGACCCTGCTCGTGCCCTCCGGTCCCGTTTCCTGCAATCCGACAACCGCGTGCGCGGTGACCGTCGCCGTGCCGGCCGCGGCGATTGCGAGTGCGGGTACCTTTACGCTGACCGCGAGCAATCCTCATGCGACGAAAGGCGGCGCGGCAACCACCAGTTTCCTGGTGAATGGCTCCGCGACATTCCCCATCGAACAATCCGTGAACGGCACGGCGCCAGGCAACGCCGCAAGCACGCATTCATCCGTCTCCGATGGCGGAGTTTTCGTTGTATTCGATTCCACGGCCACGAATCTCACGAGCAACTCGACGAACGGACTTTCGCAGGTTTATCTGACGCAGAACTGCTTCGGCTCAGGAGGCAGTTGCACGGCGAAGACAACATTGATTTCGGCGGGTTCGGGAGGAGCAGGATCGGGCGGCATTATCGGCAGCGACCGCCCGGCCATTTCCGCCGACGGGCGCTACGTCGTATTCGAAAGCGACGACACGAATCTCGTTTCCGGAGCGGCACAACCAATCGAGCAGATCTATCTCTACGACACGTGCAACAGCATTTTCGGCGCCGTGACCGGTTGCACTCCGAAGATGACGCTTGTCAGTCAGAGCTCCTCCAGCAGTCCCGGGAACGCGCCGAGCACCAATCCAACGATTAGCGCCTTCGGACTGTACATTGCGTTCCAGTCCGCCGCGACGAATTTGATCTCCGCCACGGTTCCGGCAAACACGCAGCAAATTTATCTCGACACGACTTGCAATGGCGCCAACGGCGCGGTGAATGGCTGCACGGCGGGAATACAGCTTTTCACGCTCGATGCAAACAACAATCCAGGCGACAACAATTCAATTCGCCCGTCGGTCGATCCCACGGGACTTACGGTCGCGTTCCAATCGCTCGCGGACAATATTGTTGCCGGCATCGCGTCCAATGGCGCGCAGCAGATTTATCTTCGAACCACATGCCTCTCGGGCACTCCATTTTTGCAAGCAGGCTGCCAGCAACAGACGGTGCTCGTCTCCGGCGACGCAGGCAACAAGCCCGGCACAAGCGACAGCGTGACCCCCGCCGTCAGCGACTCATTCGTTGTCTACGCCACGCGCGCGGCGAATTTGCTGCCGGCCAATGCGTCCGGCCAGCAAATCCTCGGCGCCAATGTGTGCCTCGGCATTCCTTCGACGATTTCGTGCGTGCCTTCGGGAAATTTGGCGCTCTCGGTCGATCAAACGGGCGCGCCCGGGCAAGGCGACAGCTCGAATCCCGCCATTGCCGGAACGCGCGCCGTGTTTACGTCGCTCGCCACGCTCGTTCCCGGCGTGACAGGCCAGCAAGTCTACGCCGCGAATGCGTGCATTCCGCCGCTTGCGCCGTGTTCCGCCAGCACCACGCTCATCTCCGTGGACGCAAACAACAGTCCCCTCGGCGGTGATTTTGGCTCGGTCGGCGGCGGAGGATACGCCGCGTTTTCGACCAGCACTTCCGCCACCCCTCAAATTTTCCTCGCCGCGCCGTAGCCCCGCCAGCGCGCATGTCGGCTCGAATTCTGCCGCTGCGTAGTTTACGCATGCGTGCCGCAGGCACGTCCCGGACGGCCACACTAGTTGCCCGAGGGGAGGTCTTTTTGCCTTCTGGATACAACTCTACTGCGCGGGGCGATGCGCGTGGCTGTAGCGCAGGGCGAAGCGGCGCGCGTAGATCGCGACGTTGACCAGAAACACGCCGATCGCGCCGGATTCCAGCAGCCACAGAGGAAAGTCCGGGTTCACGAGGGCGCGAAGATAGTGCAGTTCAAACACGCCGCTATACGGCGCAAATCCCGCATGCGACTGGCACCACTTTTCGAGCAGCGTCAGCGGGCATTGAAACGATGCGTTCTCCGCGAACACGCCGTAAACCAGCGATACGATGTGAAGAATTTCCAGCCGCGGCCGTCCTTTCGTAATCAGCGCGCCGAAAACGTACCAGAGATTGAACAGCAGGTGCAGTCCCAGGACCGCGATGGCCGCGGAAAACCATAAGTCCTGTCCCCAAGTGTGGTGAACCATAGCGAGCGCTCCTTCGTGAACAATTCCACCAATGGACCTTTCGCTGGCCCTCCCCAATTCCCTCCCACCGATTATAGATTCGGCAGCGCCCGCCGGACTGTTTTTTTATAAACTTCCAGTAACCGGGGAATTTGCTGCGCCCTCTTCCAGGTGAAGGCACGGATGCGGTTCTTGGCGGCGCGTTGACTTGGCGCACCATGCAGGCCTAAGATGCCGCTGCGAATCGGCGCTGCTTTTCAGAACATTCACGTGAGCTTGGCGGCCAGCGCGCCATCTTTTGGCTTTTTTCGGGAGGGACGTAGTGAGCGAATGGCATTACGCGCAGGAAGATCGCATGGAAGAATTGACGGAGCTTCGCTTTTTTACGATGAAAAAGCGGCAGCCGGACGGCGACGTCCAGTTCCGCATCACCGTGAAGGAATTCGCCGTTGCGCCACCGGGCCAATACATGCGTTTTTTCGCGGAAGCGGATAAGCCCGTGAATCAGAAGTTGGCGCCCATCGTTCCGTCCGGTTGGGGAGACACCGTTTTGAAAGCGCTCGCGGACTGCATGCGCATGATTCGCCAGTTCCCTTACGAGGGCGAACAGCGCGACTGAGAGGATTGGGTGGAACTCAAGAAAAAGCAGATCAAGCCGGGCGTCGCCGTGCTGGAGATGCGCGGCCGCATCCTGATGGGCCCGGATTGCAAGATCATCGAAAAGGAAATTGATGAGCTGATTGCGGCGAACGAAACGCGCGTCATTTTCGATCTCTCGGGCGTATCACAGATCGACAGCGCGGGCGTCGGGCAGGTCGTCAAATCGTTCACGCGGCTGAAGAAATCCGGCGGCGAGTTGCGGCTCGCGGGCGTTACGGGAATGCTCGATGGCGTCTTCAAGATGACTCAAGTTCACAAAGTCATCGGAATGTATCCCACGCCTGGCGACGCCTCGGAAGCCTTCTGAACCCGCCGCGCAAGCGCCGTCTTTCTTTGGAACCTCGACTGTGGGAACGCTCCCATGCGAGGGGCGGAGAGCGCTGAGCATAAGATGATGCGGCGGATGTCGAAGACTATGGTGAGAAAAATGCTGTTCGCGGCGCTGCCCATCGTTGCGGGCGCGATTCTTGCGCTTGCGGCGCCGCCGTTGCGCGCGCAAACGCCGGTGACGTTCAAAACCGCCGATGGCGTGACGATTTACGGCGCTTACTTCGCGGCGAGAAATTCATCGCGGCCGATCATTTTGCTTTTTCACCAGGCGGGCGCGAACCGCTATGAATACGCGCCCATCGCTCCGCGTTTGGTCGCGCTGGGATTCAGCTGCCTGGCAATCGACCAGCGCTGGGGCGGAAAAATGTTCGGCCGTACAAACGAAACGGTTCGAAAGCTCGGGCACGAGGAAACGGCGTCGGATAAAGTGGAGGATCTCGAAGCGGATTTGGGCGGGGCGCTTGCGTGGGCGCGAAACAAATATCCGCGCCGCAAAATAATTCTCTGGGGCAGCAGTTATTCGGCGTCACTTGTCTTCGTCATCGCCGCTGAGCATCCCGGGGAAATCGCCGGCGTGCTGGCGTTCTCGCCGGGAGAATATTTCCAGCGCCATCCGACGCTCGTCGAGGACGCCGCGAAACAAGTCACCGTACCGGTATTCATCACCTCGGAAAATGATGCGGATGCTCTCGCCAATGCGACGAAGATTTTCGATGCCGTCGCTTCACGCGAGAAAATCGACTACGTCGCGAAATTCGCCGTGCATGGCTCCTCCACGCTGCGCCAGGATCGCAATCCCCAGGGCGCTGCCACAAACTGGCGCACCGTCGCGGCTTTCCTCCAGCAATTCGAGCGCTGACGCGCCGCGCACAGCGGCTCCCCGCTGCGCCACCGGTCCGGTTAGAGCGAATAACAAGTATGGGAATCGCTCGCCGGTGCATGGCGGCAGCGATTTTTGCGGCGGGAGTGGGCGCTTGGAACGGCCGCGGTTACGGAATCGTGGCGGAGGCTTGATTCGAATAGACGCTTTCCACGCCACTCGAATCCACCGCCGTGACGACGTAGTAGTAGGTCAAGCTGGATTGCACATTCGTGTCGGTGAACGTAACTCCCGGAACGGGAGTGGAGTTGAGCTTCAGAGAATAAGGCCCGTTGTTGGTCGTGCCGCGATAGATGTTGTATCCCACCACGGTAGAAGTGGTGCTCGCCGTCCAGGATAAATCCACCAGGTGCGAGCCGCCGGTTAAAGAGACAACTGTAGGGGAATTGGTGGCGTTGCTGGCGATGGAGACCGTGCCGGATGCGTTGCCCGTGGTGTTCGGCGTAAAAGTCACCGTCATGGTGAGGGACTGCCCCACGGTCAATGTTTGCGTCGCCGTCACGCCTGTCGCCGCAAAGCCCGATCCCGAGACGGTCACTTGAGAAATCGTCACCGTCGCGTTTCCCGTATTCGTCAGCGTAACGTTCTGCGTGCCCGTGTTGCCCACCTGAATGTTGCCAAAGTTCACGCTCGTGGGATTTGCTGTCAATAGTGCGGATGCCGCCACGCCGGAGCCACTAAGGGAAATCGACATCGGAGAATTTGGGGCGTTGCTGGTCAGCGCCACGCTGCCAGTGACGCTCCCAACGGACGCTGGCGCAAATGCAGCATCGAAGGTGGCGCTGTTGCCGGGCGCGATCGTCAGTGGAACCGTAAGCCCGCTGATGCTGAACCCGGCTCCGGAAACAGCTGCTTGCGTAATCGTAAGATTGGCTGTTCCAGGATTGCTCAGCCGGATTGTTTGCGTGCTAGTGCTGCCGGTCGCAACGCTTCCGAAGCTGACGCTGGAAGGCGTCGCGGAAATTTGCGGCTGAATTCCCGTGCCGCTCAAATTGATACTGAGCGAAGGATTTGACGCGTTGCTCGTAATCGCGGTGCTGCCGGATGCGTTTCCCGAGACAGTGGGGGCAAAGGTCACATGAAATGTCGAATTGCTGCCCGCGTTCAACGTGAGTGGCAACGTCAGGCCGCTCAGCGTGAAGCCGGCGCCGGAGACGGACGCTTGCGAAATCGTGAGGCTCACGCTGCCAGTATTCGACAGCGTGACGGTTTGCGCGCTGTTGCCGCCCACCAGGACGCTTCCGAAGGAAACGCTCGCCGGGCTCGCCACGAGCTGGCCTTGCACGCCGGTTCCTGCGAGTGCGATGGAGATCGTCGCATTCGACGCCGTACTCACAACGGAAAGCGTTGCCCCGATGCTTCCCGTGGTCTGCGGCACGAACTCAATCGAAGCGGTCACGCTCTGGCCCGCGGCAACCGTCATCGGCAAACTCACGTTGACGAGCTTGTAGCTGCTGCTTGAAATGGTCGCCTGGGATACCGTGACGCTTGTCGTGCTTGGGTTGGTCAAAGTGAACGTTTGGCTGCTGTTTGATCCAATCGCGACGTTCCCGAAATTCAGGGTTGTGGGGGTCGCAGAAATCGTTCCCAGGGTAGGCGGCGCAGAGTTCTTCGCGGTCGTAAAGCCGGAGCAGCCTGAGATGCAAGCGGCCACGAACAACCCAACCATGAGCAGGACAGACGATTCGGCACGCAGTTTTGCCGCGACGCGGGACCTAAGCCCTCGCCCGGATGGCATGGCCGTCCTAAGTGGTACTAAACGTAAGTTCATTGCGTATACTGAATTTTACGGTTTGTGCAGGGCCGTAAACTACTGGCCTAAGGAACAGACGAAGAACAGGGGGTTGGGTCCCCGTTCAGGCCGACGCGCAAAAACCAGACCGACGCGCCGCGCCATAACGATGAAAATAGCGAAGTTACCGCATTGGTGCCGTCTCGAGCGCCCAACTCAAATCGACACCCTGACCCGCGCGTGAATGTAGCGCAGCCGCCAGTCGTTTGTCTACACCGCAGTTGCATTTTTGCGTGCCGAGGAAATGCGTCCAATATTGCGGTTGTTTTTGCGGTGACAGTTTGTGTCGCTCGGCCAGTCGAGACGCTGGACGAGCTGTGGCGGAGGGAAAAACAGGAAAAAAAGCAAATACCGCGGCAGAAACTAAGACACCGGCGGCCCATCCGGACTCGCGCAAAACATCGATGCGGGCACCGCAAGGCTGCTGAAGTTGCTAGCGTCCGGCTGTGCAGCCGGGCACGCGAAACGAGCCGATTCGGGTGCTGTAGCTCGTGCCGCCGGTCTTGAGGTAGTCGCCGACGTACCAAAACGTGCAGTCGTCGCTGGGATCGATCGCGGTTGTCGTGTAGTCCTCCCACCGCAGCGTGCTCGTTTGCGCGGCCTCGCCTTGGGCCAGCACTGTCTCGTGAAACGGCAGTTGGCCCTTCGGGTCGCGGGCCAGCCGCGCCGCAAAACGCTGCCCGGGAAAGTTCGGAGTTCCGCCGAAGGAATAGCCGACGCCAATGTCGCCCTTCCGATCCATCGCAATGCTGGGCATCCAGCGGTAGAAGCCATCGGGCGCGTATGTGCCCTGCTGGTAGAGATACGGATCACGATTTTTGCCGAGGCGGAATTCGTACCAACGCACGCCTCCGCCGCCTGCCTTCGTTGCAATCGAGTGGGCCGCGACAATCGATTCGTGGTTGCCAACCCTGCGGTAGACCAGCCGCTGCATGAGCTTGTCGCCTTGCGCGTCGAGGCGTTCGCCGGTGCCGGGTTGCGGCACGCAACTCGTCAATTGGCCGTCGCACAGATAGTGATACGGCGCCACGGGGATTTTTACCGGGCCGGTGACGCTCGAATTCCCCGGCGTTTTCCAGTCCACGTGAACTTTCCAAAAATAAATGCCATCGTCATCGAAGATCTTTTTGAGCTGCGTGCCGCCAGTTGCCATCATGATATTCGGAGCGCCGGCGGGCGGCAGCCGATGGCCGTCGATGTCCGAGTTGTTGAGGAAGTTCACGCCGCCGATGATGATGCACTGCTCCGTGGCGGGCAAGCCCTGCAGCATCTTGTTCCGGTCGGCGATGCAATCCTGTTTTTGTATCACTGTGTCGCCACTGCTGGTGGGAACGTAATAGCCGTCGGGCCAAATCGCGGGACGCGGATAATCGGGGAACAACGGCCGTTCAAAAGCGTAGCGATAATACGCGCCCAGAGGATCGCTTCCGACGCTCACGGCGTAGCACATCGCGAACGTTCCGCGCGCCTGCGGAGGATTCGCGGGCGGAGCGGCGGGTGGTCCCGGAACCGACGGCTGGCCGGGCTTGGCGGGCGTGCCCGTGAGCGGCGGTGCGCGATGTCCCTGGTATTCGCCCGGAGCGATCGGCGAGAAGATCGGCATAACAATCAGCCAGCGTCCGGCAAGCTGGTCATAACGCACCACGGCGTCGCCATTGTCGCGCGCGTCGCATACGCCGCCGAATCCGGCGAAAATCGTATTCGTCGGGACGGGACCGTAGAGGACAGTCCCGGTCTTGTCGTAGCGCGAACCCTTTTTTGTGTAGACCGCGAGCCGCGCGTTGACAATCTGCACGATGTGATTCGGGCCGACCGCGAGACTGTTGTCAGAAGGATTGCGATAAAAGCCCGCCGAGCCCTGCGGACCTTTGAATCCAGCGCCCAGGCCGTCGAAGCTCTCCAGCAACGGAACGGGCGGCCGCGCGCCCTGCGAAATTTGCTCCACCGCAGCTCCCGCTGCAGTGATGGTTGGCGCTGGCGAGACTTCGTCGGAGCTCTGCTGCGGATGCGCATCCCGATTGCGCGGAGAATCGGCCGAAGGATGGCGCGGCGGACGCCCAAGCGAAGCGCCGCACGCTGCGCCTTCACAGCCGCGATGATCGGCTTCGCCAATGCTGCCGCCGCGCAACGATAGCAGCGGCGGCGAGACATCGAAGGCCATTGCGCGATGCACCACCACGGGGCCAATGGTCATCCGGCCCGGCCTCGGGGACGAATCTAGCGCCGTGCATCCCACAAAAAGCGCGCCCGCGATCGCCACGCCAATCGTTGCAGCCCTCGCCGTTCGTTCTGCCCGATTCATTGGCTTGTCTCCACCGAGTCGCAACCAAGGATACCGCCGAGCCCGGTCTTCGCGCGGCAGAAGGGCGGCAACCAGAACCGGCTCGCGGGGGAGATCGCGGCGAGGAATTTGCCAAATTGCTTCCGCCAGCCGAAAGCGAGCCGAATTTCTTTTCCGCCGCGATAGAGAAACTCGGCTTTGCCGCGAACGTCCTGCGGAAAAACTGGCTCGTCGGCATCCGCCACGGCATCGCCCTTTGTGACCAGCGCGGCGCCGCTCTTCCCTGCGTCCTTGAAGGCGCGCAAGAAAATGACGCGGTGCATGCACAAACATCCGGCTCGTTCGAAGACGGCGATGTCGCCGCGCACCATTTCCTCGATGGCAGCCCTGCGAACAAAAACAACGTCACCCGGACGAATCCACGGCATCATGCTCTTTCCGGAAACTTTCAAAAACACCCGCCCTCTGGACTCCAAAATGCTCGCGACAGACGGCGCGTCGGTGCTCCGTGAATGCGGCGCGGGATCGGCGTCTCCAAAAATCGCCAGCGCGGGCGCGGGAGCAGCGGGTGCGGAACAGTTCACTTGTTCTTGGTTTTCCATGCGGCGCTCTTTTTGGACTTTTTCCTTTACCTTGCTTGCGCTGCGGCAATTTGAACGAGATGCGCTGGAATAAACGCCCGTGCGGCGCTCGTTGAGCGCGGCTGCTGATGCCAGGCACTCACGGGATTTTTCACTCCGGCGAAGCGAGCCGTCATCTCGGCCAGCTCGCATGCGCGCTCATACGCGCCTAACAAATCTCCGCCTTCCATATGCGCCAGGCCCGGGCAACGCTCGCAAAACTGGCGTATCGAGCAACCGGCACAAACGGGCAATTGGCTCTCGCGGACGGCACGAACGCGATTCATCTGCGGCGAGTGGCGCCAAATTTCCTGGAAGCTCTGCTTGCGCAAGTTTCCGGCGGCGATGGACATCTGCACACAGGGAAAGACGTCGCCATACGGCGAAACGTAGCAACTGTTATGGCCCGCGCTGCAGGGGATATCCTCGTACGCATCGCTTTCGATGCCACTCGAGACGGCGCTTGCCTCCCAGTTCGCACCGGTCGAAGAGCCCGCACCGGCCAGCTGCGCGGGATTTAGTTTCGGGTCGCGCAGCAACGAGACCAAGTCCTCCGGCGCATTGCGTAGCGCCAAAACGCTCATGTCGCCATCCAGCTTGGGCGTGATGGTCATGTCGATCAGGTAGGGCACGCCCAATTCTTCGGCCAAAGACTGAAGCTGCGCCAGGCCCGCGATATTTTGCTTCATCAGCGGACACGCAATCTTGACCTGCATCCCTTGCGATTTCAAAAAGCGAATCGCCCGGATGGAACGGTCAAACGAGCCGCGTACCTTGGTGATCGCGTCATGCACAGCCGCATCGGCGCTGTAAATGCTGATCTGAATTCGCCGAATGCCCAGGGACTTCAGGCGCTCCGCGTGTTCGGGAGTGATGAGCAGCGCATTCGATTTCAAACTGACGTTAAAATGCAGCCGGCGGGCAAACGCGAGCAGCTCGAACAAATCCCCGCGCAGAAATATCTCGCCGCCGCTGAAGGTCAGCATCAGCGTGCCCGCCTCGGCCAGTTGTTCGAGAATGCGTTTGATCTCCGGCGTCTCGAGTTCGCCATGATCTTCGTGATCGAGATAGCAGTGCACGCACCTTTCGTTGCAGCGATACGTAAGATCAAAATGGACACCGATGGGGACGCCCGTTTCGAGGCTGCGGCGCATCACGCGATCCATCAGCGGTGTATCAGGCATCGTTGCGCTCTTCCTCGATTTGCAGCAGGCCTTTGGCCGCCAGGCACTCGAGGAACTCCTCGGCGTCGGCTCGCGCTTCGGATGCGGGCAGAGCATATTCCGTCACCATGTTTCGCGCAATTTCACTTGCGCCACGGCCGAAATCGATCTGTTTCCAAATAAAGCTGCCGGTTTCGTTCAATTCGTGAACCACGCTGTCCTCCGGCGAAATGATGACCACCTGGCCATCGATCTCCCGCCATGCCAGCATCGGATTGATCGCGATCCTTCCGCGATTCATCACGTGATAGCCTCCCAAAAACTTGCCTGCCTGCGAAAGAAAAGTCTGTAACACGGAACTTGCTCCGCAAGGCCGGCCAGCGCGCGAAGCAGGCCCTCGGTGGCGTCGCGATCGCGCGAGAAAAAAAGTACGTTGGGCAGCAGGGCGCGCAGCACGTCTCGAGCGGGGATGCGCTCGACGCGATCCTCACGCGCCTGAACAAGGACGTAGATGCCGTTGATGGGCGCATGGACATTCGCGCCTTCCGCGCGAAATTCGCCCCAGAACGGAGTGCCATGCGCGTGCCAGCCGTCTTCGGTGGCGCTCAATAGCGATATTTCGTCGGTGAGCACGCTGCCCGCGGGCGAGAGCGAGGCAATCGTGCTCTTCCCGGCGCCCGAGTGTCCTGTAAATACGTAAGCGAGTTCGCAGCGCAATATCGTGGCCGCGTGAAGCAGGAATCCGCTCCGCGGAACGAGCAGCACGGACAACAGGATCCGGAGCAGCGAATCCAATCCGTATTCGTGGCGCACGCCGCGGAATTCCGCCGCAGCGCCCTCCCACCGCAGCGAAGCTTCGTTAAACTGGTAAGAGAATTTTGCGGAAGCCATGTCTTCGCTTGCGGCAGGCGCGTTGGCATCGCCGGAGGCGTGCAGAGAGATCGGCAGCGCATGCGGCGAAACGCTTAAAAACTGCGCATAGCGCGCGGAGGCCTGTTCGAAGAGAGCTTTCTCGGGAATACGGAGCCGGAGAGGAATTTGCCCGATGGAAATGTTCAGTTCTTCGATAACCGCCAACCCGAGTCCCCCAGATCACCTGTTGTGTTGCCGTACCAGTCGTGCCTCCCATAACGGCGCGCATCGCTCGATGTTCCGTTCGACGACGCCGCACGCTAAACCCAGAGAGAAACGAAACCGCATCCATCTTCTGCCTTGCGCGGAATGAATCAACCTGTAGATTTTGCGATGTGGCGAAAGGGAAACTAGCGCGGCGTGACAAGGCTGCGTGGAAAGGCGCCGATTGCGCAGTGTCCGCGCGACCGTTGCGCTCTAACGGATGCGCGCCGCGCCGGGACCGTACTTCCGCCACAGACGAAACGGCCGCAGAAACGCATAAAATCTCGATGAACGTTCCCCGAGATGCGCCATGGCCCAGTCATCTTCCGCGGGGGCGGTCGAAAGCCGCGCCCAATAGCGCAAGCCATCCCCGAGCGCTTCGGTCATGCGGATGCGGTAGAGCGAGCGCCGAAAAAGACTCTCTGACGAGCCTCCGAGATGCAACAGAGAATCGCGCAGCTCCGCCGTGAGACGCTGTACGGCGCGATCATTTTCAATTGCACGCGCCGCTTCTTCCGGCAAGTCCGCATTCAGGACTTCGCGTGCGAGGGAGAAACCGAGCTTCAACATGCGCGTGATTTTCAGCCGTTTCGCTTCCGCGAACAGACCTTCGAAATCCAGGCTGCCGGCGGATTGCGCAAGAAGCTCCGCGACATCGGCGACCCAGATGAGCCGCGCCCAAAAGTCCTTCGAGCCGTGGACGGAAAGCATGATCACTTCGTCCTCCGTGGCGAAGGCCGGAACTTCGCGGCCATCCACGGAAACAGCGGACGAACGGCGGAACATCCGCTCCAAATCCGGCGGAATCGGAAAGTGGCGCAGCGTCGACTCGGTATGCACTTCGACCATCGCGCCGTTTATTTTGTGCACAAAAACGTATTCGCCGGGTATCGCGCGTGCTTCTTTTGCAAAGAAAGCCTCGCGAGGAAGCCGCGCCTGATACGCAAGAGCGGCCATGATTTCGTAAACGGCGGGCATGGAGTTTTGCGAAACCACGATATCCAGATCATCGAACTGGCGCAGCGACGGATTGCCGTACGCTCGAGCGGCAAGCACGGGACCCTTATACGAAATCGCGGAAATGCCGCGTAGCCGAAGGGCGTCCGAAACGCGAAACAGCTCGGCGCTGAGAAACAGCGCGCGCAGAGCATTCGCGCGGGCCGCTTCGCGAAGCTGCGAAAGTGAATCGGGGGGAATCGCGGCGGGCGCAGTTTCGAGAAGATGCTTGCGCAGCAGCGGCAACAAACCGTTTTCGCCGGCGAGATGCAGCAGCAGCGGCCAATCCAGCGCCGACCCGGCCAACTCCGTTAGACGCGTTGCTGCGGCGGCGTCCAATCGCCGGCGCGCGCAAATCAAAAGCAGTTCAATTTCGGGAGAAACCTGATTTGCGCGATTCGCCACGCTGCGGCTGCTCCTTTTTCCTTCTTCGAATGAGAGGAAAGGAGCGGCGATTTTACTCTGAAACTTGGCGTGGCCGCTTTACATTATGCTGCGCCGGTGACCGCGCATCCGCTGAGCGAAACGTTCGCAAATGATCGTGGCGGGTTGCCATCGTTCCTACGCAGCCAGAAGACGAGCCTGCGCCGCCGAATGTACGCCTGCTCGAAGGCGCAGGACACGCGCGCGGAGATTGCCCGGTTCGAGCCCGGCCGCGATGCAGACCGTTGAGAAATCCTTATCGTCATGAAGGAGAAACTGTTCCGCTTCGCGGCGCGAACGGATGCGATCCGATTGCCAGTCTTCGACCGCCTGCAACAGGACGGCGAGCCACAACCTTTTTTCTCCGATGGGCAATTCGATTTCATTGCTGCCACAAATGGAATCTTTGCCAACAGTTCCCTTTTCCATCATGCCCCCTGTCTTGCCGCGACCTTCTGTAAGTTGATCGCGCAAGCTCTTGAAAGGAATACAGGCATGCGAGCCGCCAAACCTATCGCGGCAAAATGTAATCGCGGCAACGTCAGGCGATTGCGGTAGATGCAGATACGCGCGGGCTTTTGGAAAGCTGCCCGCGTAGCGCTGTGAATGCATCGGCGATGCGCCGAATTCGGCCCGGTGTGCCGGTTCGGAGCACTGAAGCGAAGTTCCGGAGCAAGTGCAAGGCGCTAGCCGATCTTTCCCAGTTGGATACATCTGATCCAGTTAAGCGGTTTAGAATCAGACGAGGTTATCGAAAGGTCTCCACCACAAACGCCCCCTACCGGACGGTCTGTACCTCGATTTCGTAGCTCTCTTTTTGCCCGAT
>DATLTU010000030.1:0-12946 GCA_035533415.1 Candidatus Limnocylindrales bacterium | reverse complement strand
GCTATCGTTATGGCTTTCTTCGACGACTTATCCTAGACTTTTGTGGTTGTCTTTAATGCGCCGCCACCTGAGGACGTTCATGCAAAACGGCAATCCCGCTCCCATTCCGCGCTCGTTCTCACGGCGCTCACTCGTTCTCTTCACCACGTTTTTGCTGCTATGCGTTTCCGCCGCCTGCAACAAGAAGACTGCCGGCGGACGCCCCGCCACGTCCGCCATGCCCGTCAAAACTCAAATCGCGCAACTTGTCGATGTCCCCGACACTTCCGAGTACCTGGCCACTTTGAAGTCGCGCCGCTCCGCCGCTATCAACCCGCAAGTCGAGGGCTGGATCACAAAAATCTACGTCCATTCAGGCCAACAAATACGACAAGGCGCTCCGCTCATGGAAATCGATCCGCGCGTCCAGCAAGCCACCGTCAATAGTCAGACGGCTGCTCGCAATGCTCAGGCCGCCACTCTCGCCAACGCTCAAGCGCAATACCAGCGCGGCAAACAGCTATTCGACGCCGGCATCATCAGCAAGCAGGATTTCGATACTTACAAAACCGCCTACGACAATGCGCTGGCGCAGACGAAGTCTCTCGACGCTCAAGTGCTCGAACAACGGGTGCAGTTGCACTATTACCGCGTCGCCGCCCCGACCGATGGCGTCGTTGGCGACATTCCCGTGCATATCGGCGACCGCGTGACCAACACGACGCTGCTCACAACCGTCGACGAACCCGGCACCCTCGAAGCCTACATCTACGTGCCCGTCGAGCACTCCCGCGATTTGCATACTGGCGAGCCTGTCGATCTTCTCGATGGCTCTGGAAACGTGATCGCTCACAGCGACATTTTTTTTGTCTCCCCGGAAGTGGACGCCGCCACGCAAAGCGTCCTCGCCAAAGCCACCATTCTCAATTCGCAGCGCAGCCTGCGCACCGATGAATTTGTGAACGCACGCATCACCTGGCGCACAACGAAAGGCCTGGAAATTCCGGTCCTCGCGACGCAGCGAATCAATGGCCAGTTCTTTGCGTTTCTCGCTGCCAGTGGGCCTAAGGGAACCGTCGCGCGCCAGCAGCAGATCCAGGTCGGCAACATCATCGGCAACAATTACATCGTGCTTGGCGGCATCAAGCCGGGTGATCACATCATCATCGCCGGATTCCAGTTTCTGGTCGATGGAATGCCCGTGAAAGAAACCATCGAGGGCACTCCCTCAGGGGCGCCATCTCGTTGATCGCAATATTTCCCAGCGCTTTGGTCCGAACACCGACTCGGGCGTTGCTTGTGGACTGCGTCTTCCCGCGCAGCGGAAGGCAGAACTGAACCGTGTTCGTTGATTTCTTCATCAAGCGCCCGATTTTTGCCACGGTCTGCGCGCTCATCATTATTCTCGGCGGCGCGGTATCGATTCCCACGCTTCCCATCGCGCAATTCCCGAATCTCGCGCCGCCGCAGGTCACCGTCACCAGCGCCTATAACGGCGCCGACGCCCAAACTGTCGAATCGGCTGTCACCATCCCTCTCGAGCGCTCCATCAACGGCGTCGAAGGGCTCAAATACCTCACTTCGACGAGCAGCAACAACGGCCTAAGCAGCATCGTCGCCACCTTCGATGTCTCTCGCGATCCCGATCTGGCCGCGGTCGACGTTCAGAATCGCGTCCAAGCCGCTCTCGGTTTGCTCCCCGCCGATGTCATCAACACCGGTGTCACCATTACAAAGGGCCTTAGTGGCTTCGTTTTCGCGGCTGCCTTTTATTCCAATAGCAATAAGTACAGCGGACTGTTCATCAGCAATTACGTCGACGTGTACGTCAGCGACGCCATCAAGCGCGTTCCCGGTGTCGCCAACGTCACAATTTTCGGCCAGCGCGAGTATGCCATGCGCCTCTGGCTCGACCCTTCCCGGCTGGCCGCTCGCGGTCTCACCGCAACCGACGTCGTCAGCGCCCTGCAGGAACAGAATGTCCAAGTCGCCGCTGGCCAGATCGGCCAGCCGCCAGCGCCCAAGGGCCAGGCGTTTCAAATCAGCGTGCGCGCCATGGGGCAATTGGTCGAACCTTCGCAGTTTGACAACATTATCTTGAAGACCGGCGCCGACGGCACTCTCGTGCGCTTGAAAGATGTCGGCTACGCCGAGCTTGGCGCGCAGGATTACAACAGCAATCTGTTCATAGACGGCCACGAAGCCATCGGCCTGGCCGTCCAGCAGCTTCCTAACGCGAACGCGCTCGAAGTCGATCGCTTGGCCAAGGCCGAACTCGCCAAACTCGCGCCTTCCTTTCCTGCGGGCCTCAAATATGGCCTCGCTTTCGACACGACCACCGCCGTCGGCGAAGGCATCCGCGATGTTCTCACCACCCTCATCGAGGCCATTCTTCTCGTCATCGCCGTCATTTTCATTTTCCTTCAGGACTGGCGCAGCACGTTCATTCCCGCCATCACCATTCCTGTCTCCCTCGTTGGCACTTTCATCTTTGTCAAGATGCTCGGTTTCTCCATCAACACGCTCACTCTCTTCGGCATCACGCTCGCCACAGGCCTGGTCGTCGACGACGCCATCGTTGTCATCGAAAACGTCCAGCGTCACATCAATGAAGGCCTTAGCGAACCACATAATGCCGCTTCCGTCGCGATGAGCGAAGTCGCGGGAGCCGTCGTTGCCACTTCCCTCGTGCTCGTTTCCGTGTTCGTTCCTGTCGCCCTTTTCCCGGGAACAACGGGCATTCTGTTTCGCCAGTTCGCTCTCACTATCGCGTTCTCCGTGGCGATTTCCGCGTTCAACGCCTTAACGCTGACGCCCGCCCTTTCCGCCATCTTCCTCGGCCACCAAAAGGAAGCCGGAATCGGCAAACGCATCTTCGCGCCTTTCAACCGCATGGTCATCGGCGGCACAAATCTTTATCGCCACACGCTGCGTCATCTGTTCAACTGGAAATTCGTCACCGCTCTCGTTTTCCTCATCCTTACCGGAATCACCTATTGGGTCTTCGTGACCGTTCCTCGCGGCTTCGTCCCCACCGAAGATCAGGGCTATCTGATGATTACGGTGCAGGCGCCCGCCGGAGCCTCGCTCGAATACACTTCGAATATCTGCCATCAAGTCGAGGCCATCCTCCGGCGCCAACCTGAAGTCGCCGACATGTTTTCGGTCGCGGGCTTCAGCTTTTCCGGCGCCGCGTCGAATTACGCCATGGTGTTCGTCAACCTCAAACCTTTCGCGCAACGCCAGGGCGCCGCGCATTCCGCCGCCGCCATCATCAATCGCCTGCGAGGTCCATTCTTCGGCATTTCTGGCGCGATCGTGGTGCCGTTCAATCCGCCCGCGGTGCAGGGTCTCGGGCAATTTGGCGGCTTCCAGTTAGAAGTCGAGGATCAGGGCGCGGCGTCGCTGCAGGAACTTCAGCAGGCCACTCAAAAATTAGTGCAGGCAGGCAATCGAGATCCGAAACTTTCCGGCCTGTTCAGCAGCTTCACGGCAAACGATCCGCAACTCGTCGTCAAAATCGACCGCGCGACGGCCAAGAGCCTCAACGTTCCGCTGAGCCAGATCACCGATGCGCTCCAGGTCTTTCTCGGCTCCGTTTACGTCAACAATTTCACGTTCAACAACCGCTCCTACCGCGTGTACGTCCAGGCGGAACAGCAATTCCGTTCGCATCCGGACGACATCAATCGTTTTTACGTGCGTTCAAATACTGGCCAAATGGTGTCGCTCGATAATTTGGTGCATATCACGCAGACGGCGAGCCCGCAGGTCATCAGCCATTACAATTTATTCCGTTCCGCGGAAATCGACGGCTCGGCCGCGCCCGGCCGCAGCTCCGGCGACGCCATCGACGAGATGCAAGCGCTGGCGGCCAAAATTTTGCCGCGTGGAATGTCGTACGAATGGTCGGGCCTGTCGCTCGAGGAAATTCAGTCCGGAGGCAAATCCGCCGCGCTTTTCGGACTCGGCTTGCTGGTCGTTTATCTGACGCTCGCCGCGCAGTACGAGAGCTTTTCTCTGCCCTTCATCGTGCTGATGGCCGTGCCCATGGCCATGCTGGGCGCTTTGCTGTTCCAGTTGTTGCGCGGCAACATTAACGATGTGTATTGCCAGATCGGCCTCGTCATGCTCATTGGCCTTTCCAGCAAGAATGCCATCCTCATCGTCGAATTCGCGGAGCAACTGCGCGAAAAAGGGATGGGTCTGTATGACGCCGCCATCGAAGCGGCGCGGATTCGTCTCCGGCCCATCCTCATGACCTCCTTCGCATTCTTGCTCGGCGTTCTCCCTCTCGTGCTCGCCACCGGCGCGGGCGCGGCAGGACGCAGCTCCGTCGGCACCACCGTCTTTGGCGGGATGTTCTTCGCCACTTCCCTCAACTTGATTTTCGTTCCGGTTCTCTACGTCATCGTGAAAGGCTTCCGGCTCCGCCACGATAAGACGGAAGCCGAATCGTAACAGTCGCAGCGTTCGCCGCAAAAATTCCGTGAGTCCGTTCTTGAGGTCAATTCAGGGAGGGTCAATCGGGCAAATCCGCGTTAGCGGCTCGCCGGCTCATCCGCGGGTATCCGCGCCGCGTTCACGCGCAGTTCGTAAATCGGGCGGAACGAAAAAAACTTGAACCGGCACGGACGGCAGCGGTAGGCCGGTGCGCCGAACATCCGGAAAAACCACCGTAGCTTTCCTTCTTCCACCCGCTGCTTCGCCACGTGCTGCAACTCGAGGTTGCCGCATCGCGGACAATGCGCGTGCCGAAGGAACGCAAGCGCAACCGCGCGCCCGTAGAACCGGCGTTTGCACATCATGCATCGCCACGGCCGCAGCGCCGCTACTGTCGCGAGCCAGTCGGCCATCCCGCGCCGGTGCGATCGCAAGCATTCTTCATGTCCACAAGAGGGACAAATCATGGCTGGGCAGGCCTCGCTTTCGCGTCGCAGAATACACAACACCTTCCTCCGTTTCAATGGTTCTTCCGTACTGCAACTTTCGGTGGGTTGGACTGACGAAACGATGGCGGCATTCTCGAATTCTCACTCGAATGCAAGCGCCAATCGTTGACAGTGCGACGACGCTCTCCGAGCCGCCGCCGGCATTTACATGTGTCCGCGTTCGTGCCAATCGGCAACTTCTTGAGCCAGCAAGAACGCAGCCCTGCGAGGGCGCAATTCGGCCCGTGATTTGCTTATCCCTCGTTGCGAGTGCTGCGCACACCCCCGAAATAAGGAGATATGGAGGGAGCAAGCCGCTTGCGACGCTGCCGCGCAGCGCCGAAGAGAGTCTGACGGGCGTTAAGCTGCAAAAGATTGCAGTGTCGCTCGGCGTGGCAACAGCTTCGAGATGCCGTTGTGGGTTTGGGGCAGATTGTGGTCGCGGGGTAATAATCATGAGGCGAAATGTCGTGAACAAGTCGAGTAAATCGTCGCAAGGCGCACGGGTCAAAGGAAGGCTGATTCGGAGATGCCGGGCATCATCCTGTCTCGTGATTGCAAGTCTGGCCATGATCGTTGCTGTGGCAGCGCCAGCGCAAACTCGGGCGCGGTCCGAAAAAACGTCCGCAGAGCAACCGCTGCACTTCAAAGTGAATCAGGGCGAGACGAACCGGCGTGTGAAGTATCTTGCCCGCGCCGCGCGCTATAGCATTTTCCTGGCAAATAACGAAGCCGATATTGTGCTGCACCATGAGGCCACGCCGGCGGGACCAGTGGCCCGCGGCAAAGTGATTGTCGTGCACGCTTATGCGAGTGTACTGCGGATGCGGTTTGCAGATTCGAATCCGCCCACAAGCATTGTTCCGCTGAGTGGCCGCTCCGCGATTCGCGATTCCTCGGCTGGGCCGTACACCGCCGTAGCCTATCGCGGCATTTATCCTGGAATGGACATCGTCTTCCACGGTGACCAGCGGAAAATTGGGCTCGATCTCGTGCTTTCGCGCGGCGCTGATCCTGCGGGCATCGTGCTCGAGTTCGATGGCGCCACGGGAATCGCTCTTGACGCTGCGGGAAACGCCGTGGTGCGCGCCGGAGAAGCTTCGCTCGTGATCGAAAGGCCCTCGTTCCTCGAAGATCAAGATGGCCGGCGCCGGCTCGTTGTCGGCAGCTTTCAAATCGAACCCAACAACCGGCTGCGCTTCCTCGTCAGACTTCCCAACGCCGACGATCCGGTCGACACGGACTGACCAGACTTCACGTTCGACCTCCGCCTCCGCCGTGCCCCGCCGCGGATTGCTTTCGTGCCTTGCTTGAACAATTTCTTGCCAGCTGGAATCCGCGAACGCGCATCCCTCTAGGAAATCATGCGCTTTTGCAGTATCTTCGATTTGTTGAGCGCCAATCCGAGGAGGAACGAATGGCTGACGATAAGTGCCAGAATCCGCAGCAGCCGCAATCCGCGTCGCCGCCTGCATCGGAAGGCACGCACATGGTGAAATGCGTTAAATTCGGACGCGAAATGCCCGGCCTCGACCGGCCGCCTTGGAAGGGCGAACTGGGCCAGCGCATCTATGACAACGTCTCAAAAGAGGGATGGAAGATGTGGATCGAACACTCGAAGATGATTATGAACGAGTACCGCCTGAACCCTCTCGACGCGCAATCGCAAAAAATCATCGCGGAACAGATGGAGAATTTCTTCTTCGGCGAAGGAGCGCAATTGCCTCCCGGCTTCGTCGCTCAAAAATCGAAATCGTAAGCGGCCCAGAATTTATCGGCGTCGTATCAGCTCACGCCGAAATTCTTCCCGTGATCGGATGTTCAACGGGCAAGCGGGGAGAAAATTCAAAAAGCAATTTCGCTTGTGCCAATCGCAGCGCCGCTTCCGCTTCGCCGGGTGTTTCGGCGCGCGCAAAAATAAACCCCAGATAGCTGGAACCTTCGGGCCACGCCGCAACGTAATCCTTCAGGCGCGCGGTGATGCGGATTTCCGTGATCCTCGGCACGCTCTCCGCATCGCTCAGCCCTTGCATCCGCTCGAAAATTCCGCTGCGCGGCACGGGAATCATCATCACGCCGGAGGCTTCCGGCTCGCGCTCAGTATCCGCGTCGCCCAGGCCCAGCGCCTGACGCAGCAAAAGTTCCTCGAGCGAAATGCGCCGCGGCCCAAAACGCAGCGCGCGCGAACAGAGGCCGCCAATCGGACGCGGCGCGACTTCGAGAACCCACGGACCTGCGTCGTTGACCCTGAACTCCGCGTGCACCGGCCCGTGCAACAATCCCAGAGCGCGGACCGCGGCCGCCGCGCAATCACGAATCTCGGCTTGCTGGTCTTCGGGCAAACGCGATGGCGTCACATAAATCGTTTCCTCGAAGTACGGGCCTTCGAGCGGATCAGGCTTATCGAAAATCGCAAGAACCTTCAAATGCCCGCCATCGAGCAATCCCTCCACCGCGACTTCCCTTCCCGGAATGTATCGCTCAACCAGCGAGCGATCGAGTCCCATCGCACGCGTAACCTGGATTTCCGGCGATTCGAGCAGCGCGCGGATTCGCCCCACCGCCGAGCGAAACTGCGTTTCGTTGTCCGCGCGGATCACGCCCTGGCTCGCCGCAAGCGAAAGTGGCTTCACGACGCATGGAAATTTCACTCGGGCCAGGATATTTTCCGCTGGCTCATTCAGCCCAAACGAGAAAAATTCCGGAACGGGCAAGCCGGCCGCGCGAAGCGCTTCGCGCTGCGTTAGTTTGCTCCGGCAGCGCTCAACCGCTTCCGGATCATTGCCAACAATGCCAAACGCGCGCGCGGCGTAGGCGGCGGCCGTTGTCGAACGGTCGCCGAGCGCGAGAATTGCATCCGGAGGATCCTTTTCAAATTGCCGGACGATTTCCTCGGAAGCTTCGGTTGGATTTTCGAAGTGCAGCGGCACGGCGCCGTCGCCCCAGGGATCATCAAGCTTGTGGCAGCGATCCGTGGCGAAATGAATTTCGACGCCGAGCATCTCCGCCGTATCGGCAAAACCGCGCGTCTGGTAGCCGAGTTTACTGGCCAGAATCAGCAGTTTTTTACGCGCAGCGTTCATCATTCCCTCGGAATTGTCTTGGATGCGTGGACTCAGACGAACGCGTCGTTCTGGCGCAGCGATTTCCTTGCTTCCGCGATGGGGGCCAACTGGTCCCCGGTCGGCTCCGCTCAACAATACCAGGGCTCGCTGAGATACGGGATCGTGGCGCGCGAAACGAGCATAGGCTGCTGCTTCGCAAGTTCGGCCGCTCCGGCGGCGCGTCGCGCTGCCAGTTCGATCCGCTCGAAGATTCTCGGTCGCGCGAGATTCATTTTCTCGCCACGATGAACCACATGCTGCAATTCCTGGCATAGTGCATCCACGCGCGGGTCGCGATGTTTCCACGGATAAACCATCGCCGCCTCATCGAATGGTCCCGCGAGCGAGCGCACTTCCTTCAGCTCGAGCAGCCGCGAACCCGCGGGAATCAGTAGCCGAATCGCAAGCTGGATCGGCGCCACATTCTCAACCAGCCCATTCTCGCGCAGGACTTTCAGAAGCTCGAGATAGCTTTCAATTGTCGTCCACGGGGTGAACGGCAAAAACGTGGGATGCAAAGTCAGCCCGGCGTCTCGAAATTGCCGCACCACTCTCAAAAAATCCGCGCACGTGTGATCCTTATCGAGTTTTTCGAGCACGGTGTCGTCGATTGACTCCACGGCGCTCGTGACAAAAAGGCATCCCGTCTCGCGCAACGTTTTCAAATGCCGTGAATGCTCGAGCAAATGCTCGATTTTGATGGTCGCATCATAGGTGAGTCGCGGAAATTCCTTATGCAAGGCTTCGACAAGCGGAATGGCATGTCCGATGCCGTTAAAAAAATCCGGATCGCCGAACGTGATGTGTTGGGCGCCGGCGGACACCTGCTGGCGAATATCTCCGAGAACCACGTCGCGCTCGACCACGCGAAAAACTCCGTGATAGACCGGCACAATGGGGCAATGGCGGCACAGATGTTTGCAGCCGCGGCTCGCTTCCGTGTAACCCACCGTGCGCTTTTCGCCGTTCGGCAAAACCAGTCGCGCGTACTGATCCAGTGGCACCAGCCCCGCGCGATCGGGAATCCTGAATTTCTGCCGCCCGAGCGAAATCACGGGTTCAGACTGCGCATCCCGCGACCCGCCGCCTTCAATCCTCTTTACTAGGTCCCTTAGCCCTTGCTCGAATTCCCCGCCGAGGATGGTCCGCACGCCCAGCTTGCGCAGCCAGGCCTCATTCACCGGCGCGTAAAGACCATAGAAGCAAATGTGCCCGCTGGGGCTCACGCGGCGAATGGTATCGAGCAGCTCAACCGCGAGCCGCGTCGCCGTGTGCATCGGAACGTAAAACGCCACGAGTGCCGCGCCGCGTACCGCCTCTTCGCGAAATGGCTCGCGTGACAGATCGAGGCACGCCACTTCCGCGCCGCTCTCCCGCAGCCACGCCGCGGGCGACGCAAGCCCGAAGGGCTGCCGGCCCAGCTCATACGTCGAGATCAGTGCAACTTTCATGCGCGCCGCCAATTCTCAAAGTATGGCATGCGCGGAGAGCCGGCACAAATCCACGCACCCAATCCACGCACCTGACTCGGATGCCAAAATCCAGAAAGGGCAGGCGCGCGATTGCGCTATCATAGTACGTTCTGGAGAGGAGCCGCGACCCGCCATGAGCGCCGCACCGAAAAACTCGTTCCACACACGTTCCACGCTAAAAGTTGGCGGCGAATCTTTTGAGATGTATGCCATCGAACGACTCGAACGCGCCGGCGCCGGCAACATTTCGCGCCTGCCTTTCTCGATGAAAATCCTGCTGGAAAATTTGTTGCGCCAGGAAGACGGGCAATTCGTCCATGCCGGCGATATTCGCGCGCTGGCCGGCTGGGACCCGGCGGGGCAGCCATCCCAGGAAATTTCCTTCTTGCCGGCGCGCGTGTTGTTGCAGGACTTCACGGGCGTGCCGGCCGTTGTGGATCTGGCCGCGATGCGCGAAGCCATGCACAAACTCGGCGGCGATCCGAAGAAAATCAATCCGCTGTTTCCCGCCGAACTTGTGATCGACCATTCCGTGCAAGTCGACCAGTTCGGCACCGCGCAATCGTTCGCCTTCAACTCCGAACTCGAATTCATGCGCAATGTCGAGCGCTACGCCCTGCTTCGCTGGGCGCAGGAGAGTTTTCGCAATTTCCGAGTCGTGCCGCCGGATACCGGCATCTGCCACCAGGTGAACCTCGAATATTTATCGCGCGTCGTCTTCCGCAGGGAAATGGATGGCAAACAGTGGGTCTATCCCGATTCGCTTGTGGGCACCGACTCGCACACCACCATGGTCAACGGCCTCGGCGTGTTCGGCTGGGGCGTCGGCGGAATCGAAGCCGAGGCCGCCATGCTCGGCCAGCCGCTCTCCATGCTCATTCCCCAGGTCGTCGGATTCAAATTGCACGGGCGCCTGCACGAAGGCGCGACGGCAACGGACCTGGTTCTCACCGTCACCGAAATGCTCCGCAAGAAGGGGGTCGTCGGGAAATTCGTCGAGTTCTATGGTGCGGGCCTGTCCAGCCTTACGCTTCCCGACCGCGCCACCATCGGCAACATGGCCCCCGAGTATGGCGCGACCATGGGCTTCTTCCCCGTCGACGCGGAAACGCTCGCCTATCTGCGCTTCACCGCGCGCGATGAGGCTCAAGTGAACCTCGTCGAAGCGTACACCAAGGAGCAGGGCCTGTTCCGCACCGACGCCACGCCCGATCCGCAATTCTCCGACACGCTCGAACTCGATCTCGGTACCGTGGTCCCGACCATCGCGGGTCCGAAACGCCCGCAGGACAAAGTGCCGCTGACACAATCCAAAGCATCCTTCGAGAAGTCGCTCACCAGCGCGCCCAAGCACACCAGCGTGCAAAATAACGGCGACCGTTTCGAGCTGCACGATGGCTCGGTCGTGATCGCCGCAATCACCAGTTGCACAAACACCTCGAACCCATCCCTGATGCTCGGCGCCGGAATTCTTGCCAAGAAGGCCGTCGAGCGCGGCTTACAGTCCAAACCGTGGGTGAAAACAAGCCTCGCGCCCGGCTCGATGGTGGTCACCGACTATCTCAAGAAGGCCGGCCTGATGCACTTCCTCGAAGAGCTGCGCTTCCATCTGGTCGGCTACGGCTGCACCACGTGCATCGGCAACAGCGGCCCGCTGCCGGAAGCGATCAGCAAAGCCATCACGGAAAACGACCTCGTCGCCGTTTCCGTCCTGAGCGGCAACCGCAATTTCGAAGGCCGGATTAATTCGCACTGCCGCGCCAACTATCTGGCCTCGCCGCCGCTCGTTGTCGCCTACGCGCTCGCGGGCCGCATGGATTTCGATATGGAAAAAGACGCGCTGGGGATGGACAAACGTGGCGACCCGGTCTATCTCCGCGACATTTGGCCCACTCCGCAGGAAGTCGAAACACTGATGCGCTCTTCGGTTTCGAGCGACATGTTCCGCAAGGAATACGCCGACGTTTTCACCGGCGACAATCGCTGGCGCGCTCTGCCTGTTCCCGAAGGCAACCTCTACGCCTGGGACGCGAAATCCACCTACATCAAGCTGCCGCCATTTTTCGACGGCATGCCGCCGAAGCCTGGCCCGCTCGAGGATTTGCGCGGCATGCGCGTCCTGGCGCTCCTCGGCGACAGCGTGACAACCGACCACATTTCTCCTGCTGGCTCGATTCCTGCCGACAGCCCCGCCGGAAAATATCTGATCGCCCATGGCGTGCAGCCGAAGGATTTCAACTCCTACGGCGCGCGCCGCGGCAATCATGAAGTGATGATGCGCGGTACCTTCGCGAATATCCGCCTGCGCAACCAACTCGCGCCGGGGACGGAAGGTGGCTGGACGCTGCATCAGCCCGGCGGCGAGAAAATGACCATCTTCGACGCCGCGGAAAAATATCGCGCCGAACATGTGCCGCTGCTCGTCCTCGCGGGAAAAGAATACGGCGCGGGATCATCGCGGGATTGGGCGGCGAAAGGGACGCTTCTTCTCGGCGCGCGCGCCGTTCTCGCCGAAAGTTTCGAGCGCATTCACCGCAGCAATCTGATTGGCATGGGCGTGCTCCCGCTTGAATTTCAAGACGGAGAAACCGCCAAGTCGTTGGGCTTAACGGGCCAGGAAGTATTCGATGTCGAGGGCCTTGCCGAGCAGTTCACGCCGCGGAAGATTCTGCGTGTCCGCGCCCGTGGCGCTTCCGGCAAGGAAAAAATCTTCTCGGCGGTAGCGCGTATCGACACTCCTGTCGAGGCCACCTATTTCCAGCACGGCGGAATCTTGCAGTACGTCCTGCGTCAGATGTCCTGAATGCAGTAGCCTCGATTTGCGAATCAACTCGCCCTGCCCGACAAAAGGTCAAGCCGCGGTAACCGGCTATCCCGGCGCGTCCGCCACAGGGTTACGGCCCGCTAACCACAATTGTCTGCGGAGCGGACAGTCCTCCGCCGGGCGCCGGGTTATAAGCGTTCACGGCAACGTTGACGCTGACCGGCGGGGGAGGCGGCGGGGTAGAGCTGCTGGATCCACCGCCGCAACCTCCGATCAACAGCAGCACAACGACCGTCGTAAGCGTGGTCCCGAAAATCAGCCGCCGCTTGCGTGGCACCGCAAGGAACACCAAAATTCCCACAATCGCCGCACACACTGCGGCCAGCAGCCACAATATCCCCGGTCCCTTTGGTTTCGGAGAGAACGGAGCTGCTGGGACCATCTTCGCCAGGGACGAAGTTAGCAAGCTCGACGGAACCGTCACGGTGAATGACGTGCTTGTGCCGCCCGGCAACTGCGCTAGCACTGTGCTGACTCCAACGTTAACGCCGGTGCCGGAACTCGGCGTCCAGATCACTTCGGAATTCGGATTGAAATTCGTGCCATTAACCGTGAGCGTGACGTTCGCGCCAGTATTCGCGGTTGTAGGCGAAATCGAGCTCAACGTCGGTACCGGCCCTTCGACGCTGAAGTTCA
>DATLTU010000029.1:0-13086 GCA_035533415.1 Candidatus Limnocylindrales bacterium | reverse complement strand
GCCTTGCAAAAAGCGAATCGTATCAATGCCGCGCAAAATTACGGCGACATTCAGCAGCCAGAAAAATGCAAAACACATCGCAGGCCCGTAGGAAACATGCGCCCACGACGGCGCGAGCGCGATAATCATCGCGTTGATCGCCTCGCCGCCAATCCACGTTTGAATGCCGAACCATCCGCATGCCACCAGCGCGCGCAAAATCGCCGGAACGTTCGCGCCCAGCACGCCAAACGACGCCCGCGCAAACACCGGAAAGGGAATTCCGTACTTCGCGCCCGCGTGCGCGTTCAGCAGCATCGGAATCAGCACCAGCACGTTGCCAAGAAAAACCGTGAACAGCGCCTGCTTCCAATCCATTCCGCCGGCAATCATCGCGCTCGCGAGCATGTACGTGGGAATGTTCACGCTCATCGCGATCCACAGCGCGGCGTAGTTGTACGTGCCCCATGTGCGGCGCGAAACCGCGACCGGCGCGAGGTCTTTATTGTAGAGCCCGCTGCTGCGAATCGTCTCGGCGGCCAGAGGTTCCATTGGGAGTTCAGTCATCTTGGTAATCTGCGGTTTTCACTGAGCAGTGGCCCCTGTTACGCCTTGGCTCCCGCCGTGACGACTTCCTTTTGTGAGTGCCCGGCAATTTCGCCGCGTTTTTCTCTCAGTAGCTTGTTGAAGAACCCTATTCGCTGTCATCCCGAGCCGCCATGCGGCGAGGGATCTGCATTTTCCTTGGGTCTCCGCAAACTGCGGCAGTCTGGCGGCAGCAGAAATGATAACCAATGGCACTTTTTCAACACGCTGTTAGTCCGCCGCTTCCGCGTTTCCAGCCGCGCGTGTGCGCGTGATCTCGCCGTAGGATTCCGGCCTGCGGTCACGATAGAACTGCCACGTGTCGCGGACTTTCTGAATTTCGTCCAGATTCAAATCCGCAACCAGCAATTCGTCTTTGTCGCGGCTGGCCTGCGCCACGATTTTTCCTCGAGGATCGCAGAAATAACTTTTCCCGTAGAATTCCCCGATCTTCCACGGCTGTTCCGTGCCCACGCGATTGATCGCCGCGACAAAATATTGGTTCGCAACCGCGTGCCCGGGCTGTTCCAACTCCCAAAGATATTCGGAAAGTCCCGCGACCGTCGCCGACGGGTTGAACACAATTTCCGCGCCGTTCAGCCCGAGAACTCGAGCGCCTTCGGGGAAATGCCGGTCGTAGCAAATATAAACTCCGACGCGCGCGTAGCGCGTTTCAAACACGGGATAGCCCGCGTTTCCCGGCGTGAAATAGAATTTCTCCCAGAATCCCGGATGGCAGTGCGGGATGTGGTGCTTGCGATATTTTCCCAAATACCGGCCATCCGCATCGATCACCGCGGCGGTGTTGAAGTAAACGCCGGTCATCTCCACTTCGTATACCGGCACAACCATCACCATGCGGTAGCGTTTCGCGAGCTTCTGCATTCGCGCAACCGTGGGGCCCTCGGGCACGCGCTCGGTCATTTCATACCAGCGCGTTTGCTGCTCGGCGCAAAAGTAAGGCCCGTAGAAAAGCTCCTGCAATCCGAGTACTTGCACTTTTCGCTTGGCCGCCGCGGCAATCAAGCGTTCGTGCTTGCTGATCATTTCCTGTTTGATTTGCGTCAGGGAAAACTTCGCTGGCGACCATTCACAGCGCGCCTGAATTAATCCGCAACGAACCATGCGGGGCATGACTCACCTCCCGGAAAAATCTCACGCGGAAGTCTACTCCGCGGCTCTTTTGCCCACAAGCAATAGAACAACGAATCGAAGAATCGAAACGTCAGAAACGCGCGCCGCCACGAACCCACGAAATTGCCGAATCGAAATTTGGACGCGCGCAATTGTTAACCACTGCGATCGCAATTCTATGTGGGCTTCGCCATCGCGATTTCGCCTATCGCGATTTTTCGCACATCATCATCAATGTGTTCGAGGCCAATTCTCAGCACGGGCCAATTTGTGCGCAGACTCATGCGCTCCGGCCATTCGACAATCACAATCGCTGCCTCGGCGAAAAGATCCTCGAGACCCAGCGTATCGAAATCATGGACGCCGGAGACGCGGTAGAGATCAACATGAAAAACGCTCACGGGCCCGGTGAACGTGTGGACCAGGGTGAACGTGGGGCTGGTGATTTCTTCCTCGGCCGCCACGCCCAGGCCGCTGATGATGCCCTTCGTCAGTGTTGTTTTGCCCGCGCCAAGCTCACCAGTAAGCAAGATGAGCAACGGCGCGCGCAAGCGCGAAGCAAGTTCCCTGCCCCGCGCGACCGTCTCTTCCGCGGAGCGGGAAAGGATTTCGAGCGCGGGCATTTCAGAGGGCCTGCATGGCATCGCGAAATTGCGCGCAGGCGGCAGGTATCGCGCGAATGACGTCGCTGGCGATCAGCGATGATTCGCCAAACTCCTCCGCCGCCAAATCGCCTGCCAGGCCGTGGAGATAGACGCCGCGCGCCAGCGTCAGTGGCCAACTGTGCGCGCCGAATTCTGCCGTCAATCCCGCCAGCATGCCCGTCAGCACGTCGCCCGTGCCTCCCGTGGACATGCCGGGATTTCCCGTGGAATTAATCCACGCGCTGCCGTTGGGCGCCGCAAGAATTGTTTGATAGCCTTTCAGTATCACAAACGCCTGCCAGTCCGCGGCGGCTTTGAGCGCCACTTCCAAGCGGCGCGATTGAACTTCTTTCACCGTGCTCCCGAGGAGCCGCGCCATCTCGCCGGGATGCGGAGTCAGCGCAAGCATCTCGAGTGAACCGCGAAGCTCGCCGGCGCGGCCCGCAAAAGCGTTGAGGCCATCCGCATCGAGGATGATGGGAACTTGCGGGCGACTCGCAATGATCGAGCGCACAAATTGCTGCGTTTCCTCGTGCGTGGTCAGTCCCGGGCCAAGCGCAAGCACATTCTTTCCTTCGAGAATTTTTGCGAAGCCGCCCGAATCGAAGACATCGCGCGCAATCGTTCCCGCCCTGGTGGCGTGCAACGGTTCGGTCATGATTTCCGGCGCGAAACCGGCGACCGTGGCGAGCACAGGCTCGGGCGTTGCCACCGTGACCAGCCCCGCGCCCACGCGCAAAGCACTCTGCGCGGCCAGCGCGGCCGAACCCGCCTTGCCCAGCGAGCCTGCGACGATCAGTGCGTGGCCGTAGAGACCCTTATTCGAATCCGCTTTGCGGCCGGTGGAAAGCCCGCGAAATTCCCACGGCTCAAGCCAGCGCACTTTGCTCCGCGAAATTTCGTCGAGCAACTCGCGCGGCGAACCAATATCGGCCACGGTCAACCGGCCAACAAACGGGCGCGCGGACGCGGCGACCATCCCCACTTTCGGAGCCGTAAACGTGATGGTGTAATCCGCGACAACGGCGGGACCCGCGGCTTCTCCGGTATCTCCCAAAAGTCCCGAAGGAATATCCACGGCGATAACGCAAGCGCGCGCGTCGTGCCGATTTACATCCTGAATTACCTGCGCCGGCAGACCGTCGACCGAGCCGCGAAGTCCCGTGCCGAAAAGCGCGTCCACAATAACCGCCGCTCCAGCGAGCAAATCCCGCGAGGCAGTCCAAGCCACAGCATCGCGAATAATTTTCGCCTCGATTGCGGTGGCGCGCAGTCGCTGGAAATTCGCGGCGGCGTCGCCGAGCAATTCCGCAGGATCAGCAAAAAGAAAAATAAATGGCTGCGCGCCGCATTCGCGCAGCTTGCGCGCCACGACGAAACCATCTCCGCCATTGTTTCCCTTTCCGCAGAGCACGACGAAGCGGCGGCGTTCGAGCGGCGAGAAATGCGCCGCCAGAAATTGGGCGACGGCGGAGCCGGCATTCTCCATCAGCGACAGGCTCGCGATTCCGTGGCGCTCCGTGGTGAGCCGGTCAGCCTCGCGCATTTCGCTGGTGGTGAGAATTTTCATGCGAGTTCCAATGGCAGATCAAAGGCCGGAGGGCATGCTCACATCATCCAGCCGCCGGAGACGCTGACGACCTGCCCGGTGACGTAATCGGCGGCATCCGACGCGAGAAATTTAACGACTGCCGCGACATCATCCGCGGAGGGCGGGCGTCCCACAGGGAAACGCGCGTCGCGCATGCGGCGGGCCTCGGCGAGAGAAAGTTCCTTGTCATCGATATTTGGCGGGTTCACGACGTTCACCGTGATGCCGTTCTTCGCTTCCTCGAGAGCCAGTGAACGCGAGAACGCGACCACGCCGGCTTTCGCCGCCGTGTACGCGGAAATCGTCGCCTGGCCGAAGGCGCGCTCCGCTCCGACAGCGCCGAGATTAATGATGCGGCCCCAGCGCTGGCGGCGCATCGCCGGAAGGACGGCTTTGCTCATATAAAAAACGCTGAGCAGGTTCGAATCGAGCACGCGTCTCCATTCCTCGAGCGTAGTTTCCGCAACCGTGCCCCAGTTGAACATGCCCACATTATTGACCAGCACATCCAGCCGCTGATAGCGTTCGAGAACCGAGCGGACCAGCGATTCCGATTGCGCCGGATCGGTGGCGTCCGATTCCACCGCGAAGCATTCGCATCCCAGCGCCTGCAATTGCCGCAGCGTGTTCTGCGCCGCCGCTTTATTCGCGCGATAGGAAACCACGATGCGCGCTCCTTCGCGTCCCAGGCTCAAGGCGATGCCTTTGCCGATGCCGCGGCTGCCTCCGGTGACCAGTGCGACGCTCTTCCCGGGATTCACGCGAAATCCTCCCCGCAAATTGTCACGCGATGAAACAGTACCGAATTCCTGGCGCATTGCCAAGCGGGTTCGCTAGAGGCGTTTAGCGTTGCATGGGCGTTGGCATCCTGGGCGGTTTCGAAAAAACGCGATCTGTTGCGATTAGAATTTTGTTCTGTCGTTCGCTTTGTATAAGTTGCGGGCGTTTCTAATAATTCAGTGTTGCGATTAGAGACAGCGGAAGCCCGTTGCCGGGCGAAGATCGTAACCGCTGATTTGCCGAAACTCGCGGCGAGGCGGTCCGGAAAAACTGAGGCTGTAAACTGAAACTCATTTGCGATCAGGAAATCGTAAGTGGTGTGTTGTGAATCAGTTGCGCTTGCGGGACTGCGCATTCCATTTGCGATTAAGATTGCGCGAAATTGGCGGGGGAAAGCCGGGGAACGGCTTGGGAGGAGGGCTATGCGGAGCGCGGACTCCACCGTAGCTCTCGCTGGGCTTCTTTGGTTGGGGAGCCGAAGATCCATTGCTTGTGTGGCATAACTAATCAATAGATATAACACAAGTTAACAGGGATTGCAAGGGGATTCGTAAAGCAGTGACCCATCCTTCGTTAGGGCAAGCGAGTGGCGGGTGACGAGTGAAGGCGAGTCGATAGTTGATAGTCGAGAGTAGAAAGACTGGAAGGCGCCGCAGAGACGCAGAGAAACGCAGAGGAAAACAGGGAAAGTCCTCCCTACAAAGGCGAGTGCACCCCAGCGAAACGCTGAGAAGAATGCGGGAAGCTACAGCGTGGGCTAACTTTCGGGGAGGACGCCGGTGGTGGCGGCGGCGACGCGGTCGCGTGTGGTGTTCTTGACGAGGTACATGGCCTCGTCGGCAAGATGCAAAAGGCCAGCCTTGTCGGATGAATCGACGGGATAGGACGCGACGCCGACGCTCGAGGTGATGTGGACATTCAGAGCCGCATCTTTCAGCCACGGCGTTTCCTTGATGAGCGCGTGCAAGCGGCGCGCGACGCGGCAGGCGTTGTCCTTTGAGGTTTGCGGCAGGAGCAGGACAAATTCATCTCCGCCATAGCGAAAGGCAAAGTCGATGAGGCGGCAATTGTTCTTGATCATGGTGCCGATTTCGCCGAGCAGTTTCGAGCCCATCAAGTGGCCGTGCGTGTCGTTCACCATCTTGAAGTGATCCAGGTCGATGAAGATGAGCGAAAATTCGTAGCTGTAGCGGTGGGAGCGATAAATCTCCGTGTCCAGCATGAAATTCAGATGCCGCGCATTGTAGAGCGTGGTGCAATCGTCGGTGATGGTCAGCTCATGGATGCGCTGGACGTGGCGGGCGTTCTCGATGGCGATGGCGGCGTAATCCGCGAGGGCTTCGAGGAGAGCGAGTTCGCGCGGGCTAAAACCCGTGTCGCCGACGCAATTGATCAGTTCGATCACGCCGAGGCACTGATCGCGAAAGCGCACGGGCACGGCCACGATAGACCGTGTTTGCGTTTTCGTTTTTTCGTCGACCTGCGAGAAGAAACGCGAATCCTTGCGCGTGTCCGGCACGACGACCACTTCGCCGGTCTGCGCGACCCATCCGGCAATTCCCTGCCCGAGCTTGATGCGAACGTCCTTGAGCGCGTCGGCACCCTCGCCCGTGGCGATTTCGAAGTAAAGCTCCTGCTTTTCCGTGTCCATCAAGAGGAGCGACCAGGTATCCGGGCGCAGCACCTCGTTGATTTTTTCCATGATAGTGCGGAGGACCTGATCGAGCTGCAGGGATGAGGTGAGCGCCTTGCCGAGTTCATGGAAGACAGAGATTTCGCTGCCATAGACAGGCTCGACGGGCACCGCCGGGTTGCGGCGGCGTTCGACCCCTTCGAAAGGCTTCGATTCAGGCACGTTTGTCATAGGCGCGCCGAGAGACCGCACGGCTGGCTGGAATCCACGCTCGGGCATGGTTCGCAGTATAGGGTAACATGAGAGTGCAAGGCGCCGCGCGCGCGCCGTGCGTAAGAGTTAAATTTCAGCCAATGGCGCAGGCCGCGCGGGGCGTAGTACGGGGCATGGTACGGCTGGCGAGAGCTTTGATTGACACTCCTCGGGTGGCCGCCTATATTTTTTATGAAGACCTCTCGATGAGTTCGACACATCTGTTCGGCGAACACTTGAAACGCGAGCGCGAGATGCGCGGGGTGTCGCTCGATGAAATTTCGGCGGCGACGCGAATCAGCGTGCGCTTTCTGGAGGCGCTCGAAAACGAGCAATGGGAACGCTTGCCGGGAGGGATTTTCAATCGCGGATTCATCCGCTCGGTGGCGCGGTTTCTGGGGCTTGACGAAGACGGCCTGGTGGCGGAATACGCGCTGGAGACGCGCGAGCGCCCGGAAATCGCGGTGTGGACGAAAGAGCCGGTGCGCAAGCGCGCCAACTGGGCAGCCATCAGCGGCACTATCCTCGCCGTGATTTTGCTGATCGCGGGCGGGTGGTACGTGCATCAACGCTACGGCCTGGAAATCGATGCGTGGCATCAGAATCATCCGATTTTCAAGACGCTGCTCGCGCGATTCCATCACGGGAACGCTTCGTCGGCAAGCGACCGATCGAGCGCCGCCTCGGCTGGTGCGCCCGGACAGTTGCCGCAACAGCAAGCCAACGCTACTCCGACGGCCAGCGCGCCTGCGGCCGCCGCGCAGCCGCAATCCAGCGGCGTGGGTGCGGCGAATCCCGCGGACACGACAACTTCCGCGGCAAAGAATCCGGCGGCGGCAGCGACATCCGCCGCGCCTACGGGAAAACCAGCCGCGGCTTCGGCGCCGATGGAACTGAAAGTGGAGGCTGGCGAAACGTCGAACGTGACGGTGCTCGCGGACGGCAAGGCGGTTTTCTCCGGCAAATTGGAGGCGCAGCGCACCTTGACGCTGCACGCGCAAAATAGTTTCACGGTATCGTCGACGAAATCGAGCGCGGTGCTGCTCGAACTCGATGGCCACACAGTGCCTCCGCTGGGACCGCCCGGGGAGCCTGGAAAAATCACGCTCACACGCGACAATTTGAAACCCAATCCAGGAGACGAAGATTAGCGACGAAATTCGCGCGGAAATTCTTTCCGGGAGCGCGCGGCCCGAGCGCAAGCTGGCGATCTGCACGGGAGGGGTGTCCCTTTCGCCCGCCGTGCGCGCGGAAGCCTTTACCGTGCTGGCGCTGGACGCGGAAGAAGGCGTGGCGCAACGCGCGGCTTCGGCGCTGCTGAGCATTCCCATTGAAAATTTTATTGCCGCGCTGGAGCGGGCCGACGCGGCGCCGGCGCTTTTCGATTACTGCGCGGAAAATCTGGCGGGCAAGCCTGGAATCGCCGACGCGATGGCGAAGAATGCGTCGTGCCCGGTGGCAACGCTCGAAAAAGTGGTGAGCCATTTTTCCGCCGCCGGAATTCAGGCGCTGCTCGATAGCCTCGAACGGCTCACTTCCTCGGCGACGCTTATCGCCGCGCTGGCGGCGTCGCCACACGCGAATCCGGAGCAGCGAAGCCAGATCACGGAGATGCAAAAAGGAGTCCTCGAAGAAAAAGATCTCGTCGAGGCCGTTGCCAATGTCCCGGCCGACCCTGAGAAGCGCAAGACATTGATTCAGCGCCTGGCGAAGATGAATGTAGTTCAGCGCGTGCAGCTGGGGCTGCTCGGGGGACGCGAGGAGCGTATCGCGCTGATTCGCGATCCGAACAAGGTGGTGCAGCGCGCGGTGCTGCAATCGGCGCGCCTGACCGAATCGGAAGTCGAGGGCTTTGCGTCGATGACCGTGCTTTCCGTGGAAGTGCTGCGGTCGATTTCGAATAACCGGCTGTGGATGAAAAATTACAGCATCGCGCGCAACCTGACCACGAATTCAAAAACGCCGCTCGATATCTCCCTGCACCTGCTGCCGCGGTTGACGGCGCGCGATCTGAAGATCCTCGCGGCCAACAAGAACGTCCCGGACACGCTGCGGTCGATGGCCGCCAAAATGAATACCAAGCGCGACGAAGCGCGGAAGGACTCGTAGGCGCGGTGGCGCAGTAAGCGCAGGCGAGCTACAAACGCTATTTCGCGGGCGCAGCGAGCGACGCCGTAACTCTTTTTGCGTAGTCGCGAGCCTTCGCAAGGATTTGCGGCTCGTCGAGCGTCAGCATCTTGCGATGGTCCATGACGATTTTGCCACCGACGATCACGGTATCGACGTCGCTGGCTTGCAGCGCATAGACAAGCTCCGAATAGACGTTATACATGGGCGTGGCGTGAGGCGCGTCCGTGCGAATTATGATGACGTCCGCCTTTTTCCCTGGTTCGAGCGAGCCAATTTGCTTGTCCATGTGCAGAGCACGCGCGCCGTTGATGGTCGCCATCGCGACCGCCTGCTCGGCCGGTAAAGCGCGCGGGTCCATGCGCGCGACCTTCTGCAGCTTGGCCGCGAGGTCCATTTCCCTGAACATATCGAGGTCGTTGTTGCTTGCCGCGCCGTCCGTTCCCAGCCCTTCCGGCACGCCCGCCGCAATTAAACCGACCACGGGACTTACGCCGTCGGCCAGTTTCATATTGCTGGAGGGATTGTTGACGCAGCCAACGTCGCGAGCCGCGAGCAGGACCATGTCACCCGCGTCCACCCAGACGCAATGAGCGGCGGTAACGTCCGGCCCGAGAAAGCCGATGCTTTCCAGATAAGCGACGGGCGACAATCCATATTTCGCGTGGCTCATGGCGCTCTCAAACGGCGCTTCGGCCACGTGAATCAGGATGGGAGCATGGTATTTGCGGGCCAGCGCAGCGGCCGCCTGCAATGTTTTCGTCGAGCAGGTATAGATCGAATGCGGCGCGACGGCCGGCGTGATCAGCGGATCGCCTTGCCAGCGTTTGATGTAGGTTGCGGTGTAGGCGAGCGCTTGGGGCACGGTTTTATTGTCCGGGGCGGGAAAATCGATAATTGTTTCGCCCAGCACGCCGCGCATTCCGGCCTGTTTGGTGACGCGGGCGACTTCGTCCTCGAAGTAGTACATGTCCGCGTAGGTGGTGATGCCGCCGCGCAGCATTTCGAGGACGCCGAGGCGCGTGCCCCACTTCACGAAATCGGGAGTGACGTTGCGGGCCTCGGCGGGGAAAATATAATTGTGCAGCCAGTCATTGAGCGAGAGATCGTCCGCAAGGCCGCGGAAGAGGCTCATGGCCGCGTGGGCGTGGCCATCGATCAGACCCGGCATGACGATTTCGCCGCGTGCGTCGATGGTGCGCGCGGCGATGTAGCGCGATACGATGGCTTGCTGCGAGCCGACGGCTACAATTGTGCCGTCGCGCACGGCGACCGCGCCGCCATTATAAATGTGGCGCGACGCGTCCATCGTGACCACGGTGCCGCCGGTGATGATCAGATCGACGTGGTGTTGCGATTGGGCGGGGAGAGCGGTTGCGACGGAGAAAAATAGAAAGCCGAGAAAGAATTTTTTCATGGAGCTACCTCGATTGTGGCCAGTCCCGATGAAAAGCATCGGGCCGGGACCTGAACTACAGATTCGAAGAATCGAATGGGCGCGGCAGCAATTTCGACGAACGGTCGTGCTCGACTTTGCCATTCAGGTTCGCGAGAATCACGGGCACGTCGCCGCAAAATTCCCAGATAATCTGGCGGCAAGCGCCGCAGGGCGGCGTCAGCTGATCCGCGTCGGTGACAACGGCGATGGCGCTGAATTCACGCTCGCCTTCCGAGATTGCCTTGAAAATGGCAACGCGCTCGGCGCAAATTGTGAGGCCGTAGCTGGCGTTTTCGACGTTGCAGCCGCCGAAAATGCGGCCGGATTTCGTGCGCACAGCCGCGCCCACGCGAAACTCGGAAAACGGCGCGTGGGCATGTTCGCGCGCCTGGCGCGCCGCAGCAATCAATTTTTCCTCTTCGCTCACGATTTCCTTCTTGCCGCGATCAATTCAAATCCGCGGCGATGCGCGGAAGGACGGCGCGCAGAAGCGCGATGAAATCGCCCTTCACGCGCTCACCCGTAGCGAGCACTTCCGCGTGGTCGAGCGGCTTATCCAGAATTCCCGCAGCCATATTTGTGATGCAGGAAATTCCCAGGACGCGAATCCCCATGTGGCGCGCGGCAATCACCTCGGGCACCGTGGACATGCCGACAACGTCCGCGCCGATGGCGCGCAAATGGCGGATCTCGGCAGGCGTTTCGTAACTCGGCCCGGGAAGCGCCGCGTATACGCCTTCGACAACTTCGACGCCCAGGCGGCGTGCTTCCTCGAGGGCGATGGCGCGATAGTCTTTGTCGTACGCGTGGGTCATGTCGGGAAAGCGCGGGCCGAAGCGCTCGTCATTCGGCCCAATCAGCGGATTCGATCCTTGCAGATTGATGTGATCGCGCATCACCATGAGCGTTCCCTGCTTGAAACCCAGATTGATGCCGCCGGCCGCGTTCGTCAAGATGGCCGCGCGAATTCCCAGCCTGGCAAAAACGCGCATGGGAAAAACGATATCCCGAAGCGGATAGCCTTCGTAAAAATGCACGCGGCCCTGCATCGCGGCGACCGCGACGCCACCCGCTTTGCCAATCACGAGACGGCCCGCATGGCCAATGGCGGTGGAACGCGGAAAATGCGGAATGCGTTCGTACGGAATGCGCGCCGCATCTTCGAGTTGATCCGCAAACGCGCCCAGCCCCGACCCGAGGACCAGCGCGATTTTCGGCCGCAGCTTCGTTTTGGAGCGAATGAATTTCGCCGCTCGCTCCGCGCGCGCGAATTCTTCGCTGGCCCCCGATTTTGCCGTGGCTTTCGCGCTCACTTCAGCATGATTCCCACAATTGCCGCCGACATTAAATTCGCCGCGGTTCCGGCGAGCATGGCGCGAATGCCCAATCGCGCCAGTTCATCCCGCTTATTCGGCGCGAGGGCGCCGATGCCGCCAATCTGAATGCCAATGGAACTGAAATTCGCGAATCCGCAAAGAGCATAGGTGGCAATCGTGAAGGAGCGGGGCTGCAGCACGCCCCTCATGGGCCCCAAGCGTCCATAGGCGATCAATTCATTCAACACCATGCGCGTCCCGAGCAGGCTGCCGACATTCCCCGCATCGCGCCAGGGCACGCCGATCAGCCACGCGACGGGCGCAAGCAGCCAGCCGAAAATTTGCTCGAGGCTGGATGGAAAATATGCGAATCCGTGCGGCGCAAGCCAATTGTGCAGGCCGCCCAAAATGCCGTCGCACAAATAAATGATGGCGATAAAGGAAATCAACATGGCGGCGACGTTGAGGGCGAGATGAAGGCCGTCGATTGTGCCGCGCGAAAGCGCGCCGAGAGCGTTTGGATCTTTCTCGAGATTGGCCATTTCGACGCGGCCTGCGGTTACGGGCTTCTCCGTCTCCGGCACGAGCATCTTCGAGAGCAGAAGCGTCCCTGGGGCGGTCATGATGACGGCGGTGATCAAGTGTTTTGCGTCGACGCCGAAAGCGATGTACGCGGCCATGATTCCGCCCGAAACGTGGGCCATGCCGCTGGTCATGATGCACATCAATTCGGAGCGCGTGGTTTCCGGCAGGTAGGGGCGAATGGTCAGCGGCGCTTCCGTCTGGCCCATGAAAATGCTGGCCGCGATGTTGAGGGATTCCGCGCCGCTGGCGGCCATGAGTTTCGTCATTACTTTCGCGGCCTGCTTCACGATGAAGGGCATGACGCCGTAATAATAGAGCAGCGCAAAAAGCGCGGCGATGAAAATGATCGTCGGCAGGACCTGGAAGGCGAAGTAAAAGCCCATGGGCGAGTTTTTCTGGCCCAGCGAACCAAAGATGAACGTCGAGCCGTAGAAGGAATAATCGAGCAGCTTGTTGACCGCATCGCCGATGACGCCAAAGGTGGCGCGGCCAATACGCGTATCGAGCACGATGAATGCAAAGCTAATCTGAAGCACAAGGCCCCAGATGACGGTTTTCATGCGGATGGCGCGGCGATTGGTGGAAAACAGATAGGCGAGGCCAAGAATGGCGGCCATGCCCAGTAAGCCGGTCCAGTGGCGATGCATGCCCCTCCCCCGAAAACTTCGGCTACGAAAACGCTACGCGCCGATGACCTTGCGAATCAGCGGCGCGCGCGGCGGCGCTTGCGCGCGAATCACAAAGCTCTCTTCGAGCATTTGCAGCGCTTCGTGCAGCCGCGCGGCAGCGTTGTAATGCACGATGCAGAGGGCTTCGCCGGCGGCCACGCGGTCGCCGATTTTCTTTTCGAGCACGATACCCACCGCGGGATCGATCGCGTCGTCCTGCTTCTCGCGCCCGCCGCCCAGAACCACGCTGGCGACGCCCACGCGTTCGCAGGCAATCTCCGCGACGAATCCGCTCTGCTTGCTCCGCAGCGTTTCGAGATGCCGCGCGCGGGGCAAGCGCGAGGGGTGGTCCAC
>DATLTU010000028.1:0-12382 GCA_035533415.1 Candidatus Limnocylindrales bacterium | reverse complement strand
AAGACGGGCAGCGTCGCCAACTGGAATTTCCTCACGCGGCCTTTCTCGGCGACGATGGTGACCACCGCCAAAAATCAGGTAACACAGATGAAGTATTACGTCGTGCCGGGCGCGATGCGCATGGAGATCGAGCAGAACGGCAAGCAAATGATCACCATCATGCGCACGGATTGCGGATTGATGTGGATGGTGATGCCGCAACAAAAAATGTATATGGAAATGGCCTTCGGCGGTGCGACGAAAAGCACGGGGGGCGCCGCGGGAGGATCGAACGTCATGAACGCGGTACACATGCCCAATGTGAAATTCGATCGGCGAAAAATCGGCACCGAGCAGGTCGGCCAATACTTCTGCGACAAATACCGGTACACCATCACTGAGCAGAACAACACCTACACGGGCACCATGTGGACGGCTCGCCAGTTAAACGGCTTTCCTGTCAAATGGTTCGACGACAAGACGGGTTCCACCATCGAGTTTCGCAACATCAATCTCGGGCCGCAGAACCCATCTCTATTTGAGCCGCCAGCCGGTTACCGCAAGATGGTCATGCCTGGCATGCGGCGCTAGTAGAACCGCGATTTGTAGCTCATGCAGATACGGGACATGCGACCCGGCGCACAGGCTCGCGGTCCCCAATTTGCGTAGCTAGATTCAGGGGGATGGAGAACTCCCAGGGTTGTCGTATTCGAGGTCGCCGGACCACGAAAGACTACGCGCCGATCGGCGCAATTTCTGACCTGCTGGCTGGCTGCACGTTAGCCCGCGGCTTCCGCCACGGTGCCGCCCATCGTCCGCCGCTGCTGAAAGCATTCCCGGCAATAGACGGGACGCCCCTGGGTGGGCTTAAACGGCACGGTCGTTTCCTTGCCGCACTGGGAGCACACGGTTTTCGTTTCGACGCGCTGCGTTCCCGTCGAATTCGACCCGCCTCCACCCTGCGCGCGAACCGATTTGCACGCCTTGCAGCGCTTCGGCTCGTTCTTGAAACCCTTGTCGGCGAAGAACATCTGCTCGCCGGCGGTAAACACAAACTCCGCGTTACATTCAGCGCACTTCAGAACCTTGTCGTGAAATTCCATGGGCTGCTCCGAGGCGTAGGTGGAACAGGTTCGGGCACACTTCTCCCGGAATCAGAATATGCCGGAAATCGCTGGGACTCCCTGCCCTTCCCGTCCGTCGAACCGAAAAAAGCATCACGGAACGAAAGTTCCAAGGAAACACCCAAGGGTTTTTCCCCGCCTAGTCTAATCCTGCTCCCGACGCTGCTTTTTACGGAGGCGCTTGCGTGAAAGAGCTTCCTTGGCCCGGCGCTTCTCTCCAGGCTTCATGTAGTAACTGTGTTTCTTGATTTCCTTGATGATATCTTCTGCCTGGACTTTTCTCTTGAACCGCCGGAGAGCATTCTCCAAAGATTCGCCCTCTTGAATTACAACTTCGGCCACGCGACTTCACCCCCGTTCAGGACCGAGTGTTCGATATGCTGCTGGAGTGGGCACTGCTAGACCATTCCCGCCACAGGACACATCTTATGCGGTGTTTCTAGCGAACCCTACCCCGTAAGTCAAGTATTATGTTTTGTAGCTCCCGTATCCGCCCGCCACTTCCCTGCGTACCATCTTCGCTGCCAGAATCGCGCCGCGCAAGCCGCAATTTATATCCATACCTTTGGTCTCGATGACGTTTTCGATATACCCACGAGCCGGCAGTGATTGGCGGTCGCATGAATTTTCCCGGCCTCATTGCATTTCGTGCGTGCATGCCGCGGATATTGCTAGAATAGACCGCTCGCTCCGGAATAGGTTCTCGATGTCGTTGATGAAAAGCGCAATCGGGGTTTTGATGGCGGGAGGCCAAGGGGAGCGCCTTTGGCCGCTGACGCGCGATCGCGCCAAGCCTGCCGTGCCCTTTGGCGCGATCTACCGCATTATTGACGTCACGCTCTCGAATTGCCTGAATAGCGACCTGCGCCGCGTGTTCGTCCTCACGCAATACAAAGCGCTCAGCCTCAACCGCCATATCCGCCAGGGTTGGTCGTCGCTTATGGGCATCGGCGACTTCATCGAAATTCTTCCGCCGCAGATGCGCGTCTCCGCGCACTGGTACCAAGGCACCGCCGACGCCGTCTACCAGAATATTTATTCCATCGGCAGCGAGCAATCGAGCTACGTCATCATTCTTTCCGGCGACCACATCTACAAAATGAATTACCAGAAAATGCTGGAACAGCACGTCGATAGCGGCGCCGACGTCACCGTCGCCACGGTCGAAATGGATCCCGCCGAAGCCGCGCGCCAATTCGGCGTAATCGAAACGGACAAGGAAGGCCGCATTCTCGGCTTCCAGGAAAAGCCCGCGCACCCGAAGCTCTCGCCGCGCCATCCGGGCAAAATCGACGCCTCCATGGGCATTTACATTTTTAACACGCAGTTCCTTCTGCCCGCGTTGATTGCCGACGCCGAAGATCCAAACTCGTCGCACGATTTCGGCCACGATATTCTTCCTCGCATCATTGGCAAGTACCGCGTCTTCGCCTACAATTTCTACGACGAAAACAAAAAGGAAAAACTTTATTGGCGCGACGTCGGCACGATCGACGCCTACTACGAAGCGAATATGGACCTCACCACCGTCTCGCCGGTTTTCAACCTCTACGACAAAAGCTGGCCGCTCAAGACCTGGGGGCAGCAATACCCGCCCGCGAAATTCGTTTTCGCCGATCCCGGACGCACCGGCACGGCGCTGGATTCCATCGTGGCGACCGGCTCGATTATTTCCGGATCGCGCGTTGCCCGCTCGGTCGTGGGCTACGACGTGCGCGTCAACAGCTACTGCGACGTCGAGGATTCCATCATTTACAACCACGTGAACATCGGCCGCCATTCGCGCATTCGCCGCGCGATCATCGACCGTCACGTCGAATTGCCCGAACGCACCGAAATCGGCTACGACATGGACGAAGATCGCAAACGCTACCACATCAGCGACAACGGCGTGGTCGTCGTCGTCCGCGAAGAATCCATGCTCGAGGAGCCCGAATAGCGCGGTCTGCTGTTGCCGCGCCGGCGTGGCGCCGTAGATGCTTTGTAAAATCTCATTGTAGTGATTCGGAGCGGCTGTTGCCCTTATGCGGCGGCCGCGCTTTTCTGGCGAACGAAGGAGCGACTGAACATCATGCGCACGGACCACGCAAAAATTGAACATGTTCTTGGCCGCGAAATTCTCGACTCGCGCGGCAATCCAACGGTCGAAGCCGACGTAATTCTCGCGAGCGGCCAGCGCGGACGCGCCGCCGTTCCTTCCGGCGCGTCCACCGGCGAGCACGAAGCGCTCGAACTGCGCGACGGCGACAAGTCGCGCTACTTCGGCAAAGGCACGCGCAAAGCCGCGGAAAACATCAATGGACCCATCGCGAAAGCCGTCATCGGCATGGACCCGTGCGACCAGCAGGCGCTCGACCGCAAGATGCTCGACGCCGACGGCACGCCGAACAAATCGAAATTCGGCGCGAACGCGATTCTCGCCGTATCCATGGCCGCCGCGCGCGCCGCCGCGAACGAAAACGGCCTGCCGCTCTACAAATATCTGGCGCGCTTTTCGAGCGTCAAATCCGCGGACACGCTTCCCATCCCCATGATGAACATCCTCAACGGCGGCGCGCACGCGGACAACTCCGTGGACGCGCAGGAATTCATGGTCATGCCCGTCGGCGCGCCGAATTTCCGCGAAGCGCTTCGCTGGGGCGTCGAGGTCTTCCATCATTTGAAAGCGGTGCTGAAGAAGAACGGCTACTCGACCGCCGTCGGCGACGAAGGCGGCTTCGCGCCAAATCTGAAATCCAACGAAGAAGCGCTCGAACGCGTCCTCGAAGCCATCACCGCGGCGGGCTATAAGCCCGGCGAGCAAATCGCCATCGCTCTCGATCCCGCCGCGAGCGAGTTCTACGACACGGCCTCGAAAAAATATGTGTTCAAAAAATCCGATCAGTCGCAGCGCACCTCCGAGCAGATGGTCGAATTCTGGGCCAATTGGGTGCGGCAGTATCCGATTGTGTCGCTCGAAGACGGCATGGCGGAGCAGGATTGGGAGGGATGGCAATTGCTGACGAAAACGCTGGGCGGCAAATTGCAATTGGTCGGCGACGATATTTTCGTCACCAATCCGAAAATCTTCGCGCGCGGCATCGAGCGGAAAATCGCCAATGCGATTCTGATCAAGCTCAACCAAATCGGCAGCGTGACGGAAACGATTGACGCCGTCGAAATGGCGCGCAAGGCGGGCTACGCTTCCATCGTCTCGCATCGCTCGGGCGAAACCGAGGACACTTTCATCGCCGATTTCGTCGTCGCCGTGGCCGCCGGCCAAATCAAGACCGGCTCCGCATCGCGCACCGACCGCATCTCCAAATACAACCAGCTCCTGCGCATCGAGGAAGAATTGGGCAGCGCCGCTCATTTGGCTCGTTTCTTCCGCAATCGCCAATCATGATTTAAGCGCCACGCGCGGCGATCTCCGATTCCACGGATTCGCAGTGCAATTTCGCTTCGGCCCGCCTTTTCTTCGATCGCGCGAGACTCTGGCTTGCATAACCGGCCGAAATTCAGGCGAAACAACGCTGTTCAGCGGGCCGCGCAGCCCAGGGAAGCGTTCGGAGGCAAGGCTCTGTTGCCTCATAAGGTTCGGCGGAAACCATGGAAGCGCCGCTCGTGCTAGTCTGGGAAAGCTTCCTCCAGGCTGAAAATGAAATTAGCGAAATCGACTTGGCTAATCATCCTTGCTTGGGTTGTGTTCGTCGGCGGATTTGCCGTTGGCTCGCTCCTGATACCCCCCGGCAACGCGCGCACTGCCTTCGGCGACATCGCTCTGTGCATCGGTCCGCTTTTCGCCAATGCCTGCCTGCTGTGGAACGCGTCTTCCGCCTACCGGCGGCAAAATAACTTCTGGATGCTGCTGGCGTTCGGCTGCACCCTGTGGCTGGCGGGGCGGCTGATCGCGACGTACCGCGGGCTGGTGCTGCATACAACGCCGCACGCACTTTCCGGCGTGGACCTCATATTTTTCCTGCACACGGTCCCGCTGATGGCCGCGCTGGCGCTGCTGCCGCACGCGCGCAAGATGCGTGAAACTCTGCGCTACGGCTACCTTGACCTGCTGCTCCTCGGCGTCTGGTGGACATTTCTTTATTTGTTCATGGCCATGGCCTGGGCGAAGGCTCCGGGGCATTCGGGTCTGGATCGCGTCCGCGATTTGCAAGTCTACGCCATGGCCAACCTGGTCTTTGTTGCGGGCGCGGGATTTCTGGCGATCCGGGCAAAGCGAGGATGGCGCAAGGTTTATGCGAATCTTTTTGGCGCTTCGGTCATGTATGTCCTCGGCGTCGCGCTGTGGGTGACGGAAACCCTGAGCGGGAAAAGCCAGCCGGGGGCCCTCTCGACGTTGCCCATCATGGCCGCTTTCGTATGGTTCGGCACGGCAGGAATCGTGGCGCACCGGATTTCCCCCGTGCCAGAGGTGGCGGAGGATCGCCCCGCGCGCGAATCGCAGTGGCCCGCGCAGTTGGCCATCCTGTGCATTCTCTCGATGCCTGTGATGGCGGCCTGGAGCGCTTTTTTCAGTCACGCTCCAGCGCCGGTGCGCAATTTCCGCCTGATGCTCACGCTCATCACAATCATCGTGGGCGCAAGTCTCGTGTTTTTGCGGCAGCAGCTGGTCGACCGCGAACGATTGAGTCTGATGAAGGGATTGCAGGATTCGCTCGAGCATCTGAAGCGCTTGCAAATGCAATTCGTGCAGGCGGAAAAGCTCGCCTCCCTCGGGCAATTGGCGGCGGGCGCCGCGCACGAAATCAATAACCCGCTCACGGCGATCCTCGGCTATGCGGACATGATTCAATCCGACACCGCGGCGACCGAACACTCGCGCACCTTGGGCATGAAAATTCGCGAGCAGGCGCGGCGCACCAAAGTCCTGGTGACGAATTTGCTGAGCTTTGCGCGGCAGGTGCCGGCGGAAAAGCAGTTGCTGGATTTGAAATCCGTGCTGACCAGCGCCATCGAGCTGCGCCAGCTCGACCTGCGCGACAAGAAAATCCGCATCGAGGTCGACAACCCCGCCGTGATCCCCGCGGTGCGCGGCGATCCGAATCAACTGCTCCAGGTTTTCTACAACCTGATCAGCAACGCCGTGGATGCGATGGAAACCGTGGGCGGCGGAGTGCTGACGGTACGCATGCGCACGGAGCGCGGCAGCGTGGTGCTGGATTTCTCCGACACGGGCCCCGGGCTCCGGGACCCGGAACGCGTCTTCGATCCCTTTTACACAACGAAACCCGTCGGAAAAGGCACTGGCCTCGGCTTGAGCATCTGCTACGGAATCGTGCAGGAGCACGGCGGCCAGATTTTCGGTTTCAACCGCCCGGAAGGCGGATGCACGCTGCGCGTGGTTCTGCCCGCGGTGCTGGCGCTCTTCCCGCATATGGCTACCCCCGCGCCGGTCAACACTCGCTAGAATTTGCCTGCCTGCTTCTTTCCCCAGAGGCCGCTTGTGTTAGATTCGTGTGCCATGTCGACTGGACCGGGAATCGTAACCGAAGGATTGACGCGGCGTTTCGGCGAACTCGTCGCGGTGGACCACGTGAATCTGCGCGTTGACGCCGGACAATTTTTCGGATTTCTCGGGCCCAACGGCGCGGGAAAATCGACCATGATCAAGATGCTGACGGGATTGCTCGCGCCTTCGGCGGGCACGATGCGCATTTTGAATATCGACATGGCGGAAAACTCCGTCGAAGTGAAGCGTCAGATCGGCGTTGTGCCGGAAGGTTTGGCGCTTTTCGGCCGTCTGACGGGCGCGGAATATTTGAACTTTGCGGGCCGCATGTATGGGCTCGATCGCGGCACCGCGGCGCAGCGCACCGCGGAGTTGCTCGAATTCATGCAGCTTGCTGACCGGCCGAAGACGTTGATCACGGATTACTCCCACGGCATGCAGAAAAAGCTGGCCATGGCCGCGGCAGTGATTCATGCACCCAGGATTTTGTTTCTCGATGAGCCGTTCGAGGGTATCGATGCCATCGCGGCAGGCACGCTGAAGGCGATGCTTCAGCGAATGATCGCGCGCGGCGCGACGATATTTTTGACTTCGCACGTTCTCGAGATTGTCGAGCGGCTGTGCAGCCACGTGGCGATTATTTCGCACGGCAAACTGGTGGCCCAGGGATCGCTCGAGGAATTGCGCGCGGGCATCGAGGCGCGGCAAGGTTCGATTCCGGGCGGCGCGGCCGCCGGTGGCAAGCTGACGCTCGAACAAATTTTCCTGGATATCGTTGGCGGCCGCCGCGAGCAGACGGACCAGGAGCTGGCGTGGCTGGGATAAACGCCATTCCGGGGATGCGCGAGCAGATCGCGCTCGTCGCGCGGCTGCGCTGGCAGCTCTTCCGCAATGCGATGCGGACGCTCAAGGGCCGCCTCGAAGCCGTATCCACCGTTTTCATCGCCCTCACGATGAGCGGCCTCGTCTTCGGCGGCGGCATGTTGCTGGGCGTCTTGACGTTTGTCCTCACAAAACACGGCGCATGGCCGTGGCTTGCGGGGCTGCTGTGGATTGTATTTTTGTTTTGGCAATTGTACCCGCTGTTTGCGGCGTCGGTGGGCGTGCAGTTTGATTTTGCGAATTTATTGCGCTTCCCGCTGCGATTTGGAAGTTTTTTTGCGCTGAGCCTGATCTATGGATTGTTCGACCCGGGAGCGGTGGGGTCGCTCTTCTGGATGTTCTGCATGTGGGTTGGGCTCGGAATCGCGCGGCCCGCGATGCTGCCGTGGGGCTTGATCGTCTTGCTGGCGTTCGCGGCCATGAATTTGCTGCTGGGCCGCACGCTTCTCGCGTGGGCGGAGAAGTGGCTCGCGCGCCGGCGGACGCGCGAGGTGCTGGGATTCATATTCATTCTGGCAATGCTATCGATTCAGTTCCTCGGGCCCGCCATCCATCACTTTCAGAACCATCGCGTGGGGATGCAAACCAATTGGGTGATGATGTTGCTTCCGGCGGCCCGCGTGCTTCCGCCCGGCGTCGCGGGGCAATCGCTAGCGTATGCGCTGGGCGGCAATTTCGTCATGGCGGCATTGTGGCTGCTGTTTTTGATTCTGTACGCCGCGGCATTTTTCTTACTGCTGCGAACCAGGCTGGCCGCGCAGTATGGCGGAGAGAATCTGAGCGAAGCGCGGGTCCCGCTGGCGCCTCGTGCGAGCGCGCGCGTGCCCGGAAAAAACGCAGGCCGGTCCTGGCGGATTCCGTGGGTCTCGGGAGCCACGGGCGCGGTGTTTGAAAAGGAGGTTCGCTACACGCTGCGCAGCGGGCCGATGCTTTTGAATTTAGTTGCGCCCGTGCTGATCGTCATTATTTTGCGCTTCACCGCGCTGCAGCAGCCCGGGGCGCCGCACGCTTTCGCGCGCTTCGCGTGGATGGCTTTTCCCATCGTCACGGCGTATGGGCTGCTGATCCAGATGAACACGGTGTTCAACAGTCTAGGGTACGAGGGAGCGGGCATGCAGTTTTTGCTGGTGGCGCCGGTGCGATTTCGCAGCGTCATGGCGGGGAAAAATTTGTTTCAGGGCGCCGTTGCGCTGCTGCAGACATTGTTCCTCTGGGCCTGCGTGGCGTGGATTTTCGCGCCTCCGCCTGTGACGATTGTGGCGGCGACGTTCGCGGGACTGCTCTATGCGATGCTGGCAAATTTTGCCGTGGGGAATTTTTTATCATTGTATTTTCCGCGCCGGCTCAATTTTGGCGCGTTCCAGAGGAAGAAATTGTCCGGCGTGTCGATGGCCGCCGGAATGGTGACGCAAGGCGCGCTGATTGGCGCGGGCGCGGCGGTGTTTTTGTTGGCGAGGCATTTCGGGAAACTCGATTTCGCGGCGCCCATTTTTCTCGTCTTCGCAGCCGTCGCCGCGGCGGCTTATGGATTCAGCCTGACACAAATTGACCGTATCGCCCTGAACCGCCGCGAAACGCTGACGGCGGAGCTGTGCCGCGCCGAATAACCGCCGCTAAGGCAGCCGCGCTTGTCGAGCCGCGCTTCCGGTTTTGTCTGCGACGATTTCGCCTTTCCTTTTGCCGCGCAGCAGCAAATCCCAGACCAAAAGCAAGCAAGTGAAAAAGTTGCGGCGGGAGCGCGGGTGGGTTACATTCGCCCGTTCGCGCAAAGGATCGCAAGGGATGGGGAGCGTGCGCGACGAATCATACCCAAGGAAAGGAACACCCATGATGAAGCGAATTTATCGCATGCTTTGCGTTTTGATTTTCGCGGCTGGCGCGTTGCCGACGCTGGCTCAGCAGGGCGCGAGCAAGGTACCTGGCTCGATGGCCCAGGACATGAAGCAGTTCGTCGACACGCCCGCGATTCCAGGCTACGAGGCGGACCTCGCCAAGCTGATTCGCAAACGCCTCAGCGCATTGTCGCCGAAGACGGACAATCTGGGCGACGTGATCGTCACGCTCGGCAGCGGCGGCCCCAAGCGGCTGATCGTTGCGCCCATGGATGAGCCCGGATACGTGGTCAGCCACATTACCCACGATGGATATATTCGGCTCCAGCGGCTGCCGCAATTCGCATCGCTGCCGATGTTCAATGCGCTCTATTCCGCGCAGCCGGTCCAGATTCAAACCATGTCGGGCAAATGGGTGAATGGAGTCGTATCGGGTATTTCGGTGCATCTGCTGCCGGGGCGCCTGCATCCGCCCGACCCATCGAACATTAGAAACATGTGGGTGGACGTTGGAGCGACTTCGGCCGCGGAGGTGAAACGATCCGGCGTCGATTTGCTCAGTCCCGTGGTCCTGCATCGCACGCTCTACAACCTGGGTTCGGGCCTGGAATCAGCCCCGGCGGTCGGAGATCGATTCGGTGATGTGGCGCTTGTGGAATTGCTGCGGCGATTGGATGCGTCGAAACTGAACGGGACGCTCGTGGTCGCGTTCGTGGCGCAGCAATGGTCAGGCGCGCGCGGTCTCGAGCGCGTGCTCGATGAGGAGCGGCCCGACGAGTTGATTTTCGTGGGACGCCTGATGCCCAGCCCGCCCATTCCGGCCGAGCCGGCGCTGCATCGCGCGCCGCGGCGCAACGTGGGCAGCGGCGTGCTCATTGGCGAGCCGGCTGCGGATGTGAAACTTTCGGGATTGGGCGAAGACCTGCAAAAGATCGCCGAAGAAAACAAAATCCCATTCGTCCAGGATTATTCAGCGCCGCTGATGCCACGGAGCTACTTGGCCATACCAAAAGCTCCGGCGCGCACCGTGCATCTGGCGATTGCGACGGCTTGGCCCGCCACGCCGGCGGAAATGATCAGCAGCAAGGACCTGGTGGATTTAACGAATTTGCTTCAGGCCTATTTGCAAGGGTCCATCACGCAGCCGGATCCGGCAGCCACTATTCACCACACCATCGCTGCGGCGCGGCCGCCAGCCGGACCCTTGAGCAATGAGGCCATTTTGGCGCGTCTGTCCGATACCTATGGCGTCAGCGGCCACGAAAAAGCGGTGCGGGACGAAATAAAGCAGTTGCTGCCGAAGTGGGCAAAGCCGGTGACGGATCCGGCCGGAAATTTAATTCTGCGCGTTGGCACCGCAACCCGCGGGCCGCACGTCCCGAGGATTTTCGTGGACGCGCACATGGATGAAATCGGCTACATCGTCCGGGAAGTGATGCCGGATGGAACGCTTGCCGTCAGCGGCGGAGGCGGGCTTCCCGATTTCTTTCTGGGCCACGCGGCACTGGTGCATACACAGAGCGGGACATCCGTGCCGGGAATCATGGAACTGCCCCAGGGCTGGGACGAAGCCGGATTCAAATGGCCGCGCGGCCCGGCACTGTTGTCGCATGTGGACGTGGGAGCGCGTTCGCCCGAGCAAGTGGCGAAGATGGGCATTCAGGTGGGAGATTTCATCACCATCCCGAAAAAATACCGCCGGCTCGACGGGACGCGCGCGAATTGCCGCAGCTTCGACGATCGCATGGGAGACACGGCTCTGATTTCCGCGGTTTGGGCGCTGGGGCCGAATCTGAAGAACCGCGACGTGACGTTCGTCTGGTCCACGAGCGAAGAGTTGGGTCTGGTGGGAGCAGGCAAACTGGCAAAGCGGCTCGCGGCCGAGGGAAAAGAGCCCGATTACGTTTTCGCCGTGGATACGTTTGTCACGTCGGATTCACCGCTCGAATCGAAGCGCTTTGGAGACGCAAAAGTTGGCCACGGATTCGTGGTGCGCTCGGTGGATAATTCGAACATCGTGCCGTGGAAGCTGACCCAGAAAGTTGTGGCGCTCGCCCGCGCGAATCATATTCCCGTGCAGTACGGCGTGACCGGCGGCGGAAATGATGGCGCGGCATTTTTGAGGTATGGATCGATCGATGTGGCGCTTGGCTGGCCGTTGCGCTATTCGCATTCACCCGCGGAGCTGGTCGATCTCCACGACTTGGACGCGCTGGCGCATATTGTGGCGGCCGTGTCGCGTAGTTTTTAGCGGCGCGGCAGGTCGAGATAGACCGGCTCAATGCCAGGAGAGGAATCGGCCACAGAGGACATCGCGGGCGCGGCGGAAACACTCAGGATAAAACCTAGCCGTCTCTAGGGGCGCGAGGAAAGCCTCAAACGGAAGTTACTTCTTTCGCTGCGAACCCACGAGGACCGGGGCTGTTTTGCCGCGCGTCGGCTTCTTGGTGCGGCGCTCTTCTTCGATTAGCGCGGAAATGCGCTCGCAGGAAATGCCGCGCGCTTGAAACCAGTCTTTCACATGCGTCTGCGCGTGACACACGGTCGAGCGGATGAAATCGTTCGACGCGACGATCCACTCGCTGGTGCCGTCGCTGCGCTGCCCGCCCTCTTGAAGCGTCCAGCGATGCTCAATCGTCCCGCCCGCGCCAACGCGGTATTCGTGGACGCGGTCATAGGTCAAGCTCGGTATACGTAGCACGCTCACTGCCATGCGCCTATTATAGCAGAGGTGGCCCCGATAAAGTAGCGTAATCAGGCGTCCTGGCCCAGTTTCGCATCAAAAAATGCTCCAAATTACGTCTCAAACGCCACATAATAAAGCCGATAGCGTCCGAATCTCGCCCGTGTCCGACGCTATAGCGAGAGCGGGGAGAACCAAAAGCTGCCTCCTGTCTCGGCTCATCCCGGAGACTACGCGAACACCACAACGTCCGTCTGCGTGCCGCCAAGCGCGCGCCACAGTCGCCATCTCTAGGTCGACTCCGGGCATCTCTCAATCGCACAAACGGCGCAGGGGACCGCACCCCGTTTGCTATAATGCCGCGGCATGTTGGAGGCAAAATTCGAGTTCAGCGGCCCACACAGGCCAAAGCAAGATCGCCGGCAAGATGCTGCCG
>DATLTU010000027.1:0-8663 GCA_035533415.1 Candidatus Limnocylindrales bacterium | reverse complement strand
GCGACTCGCAAGGGTGTCACTGAACGGCAAAAATCAGGCCATGAAAATAGGCCGCGACCGCAGAGCGCGCGTGCCACAGCGTTCACCCGCTGCGAAAAACCGCTTTTCAAAGCTCCTTTTGTTCAGTTTCCGAAACTGCTGTTGCGCCTAGCGCCGGGTTGACGGTCGCGCGCGGTTGCCCTATACTGACGTTGGTGCTGGTGGTTGGCCGCTGTTCCGCGCCCCTCCTGCGGAAATTCCCGAAGAGGCTCAAGCAGCGTGAATCGTGTTGCGCCGTAACGTTCCCGAAGCGGGCCCAAATTTGCGCGAAAAGTTGGGCCGATAATTAGAACTTTGTCCGCCGCGAGATTTGAAAACACACAATGACTGAAGCAACGTGCCGCCGCGAGATCGACCTCGAAATTCCCGCGGAGAATGTCCAGAAAACGACGGAAAAAATCGCCCGCGATTTGGCGCGCGTCGCACGCATTCCGGGATTTCGCCCCGGCAAGGCTCCGGTGACGCTGATCCGGCGGCGCTTCGCGGAGGAAATCAAAGGCGAAGTGCTGGAATCGCTGGTTCCCGAATTCCTCGAGCAAGCGTTGACGGAAAAAAAGCTCACGCCGGTCACGCGGCCGCAAGTCGACAAAGTGGACTTTACCGAGGCTGGCCCGCTGAAAGTTCGCGCGACGTTCGAAGTGCTTCCTGAATTCGAGCTTGGCGATTACAAGAATCTGGAAATCGAAGTCGAAGCCATGGACGTCGGCGACGCGGAAGTTGACAAAACGCTGGAAGAAATGCGCGAGCGCGCCGCCACGTACATTCCCGCGGAGGGCCGCACCGCGAAAGACGACGATTTCGTGCAAGTGAAATTGATCGGCACGCCCGCGGGCGGAGGCGAACCGATTCGCGCTGAAAACGTCCAATGCCATATCGGCGCCGAAGACACGCTGGAATCATTCAACGAAAATCTGCGCGGCGCGGCGGCCGGCGAAACCAGGCGATTCGAAACGAAGTATCCCGATGACTTCCCCGACCCGAAGCTCGCGGGAAAAACGTACCACTTTGCCGTGGAAGTCCGCGGCATCAAGGAAAAGAAGCTGCCGGAGTTGAACGACGATTTTGTGAAGGACATTGGCGAAGCGGCGAGCGGAGCCAAAACGCTCGAAGAGTTCCGCGGCAAGATCCGCGAGCAACTTACCGCGGCGCGCGACGAGCAGCGGCGGGCGCAGGCGCACGAGAAAATTCTCGAAGAGCTGGTGAAGCGCCACGATTTCCCCGTGCCGCAGGCGCTCATCGAACAGCAAATGGATGTGCGGCTCGAGCGCGTGGTGCGTTCCCTGTCAGCGCAGGGAGTGGATCCGCGAGCCGTCAATCTGGACTGGGTTTCGCTTCGCCACCGTCAACATGATCGCGCCGAGCGCGACGTCAAGGCGGAGATTCTGCTCGACCGCATCGCTTCAGCGGAAAAAATCGAGGCGAGCGACGAGGACCTGGAAAAGGAAATTGCCTCGTTCGCGGAGCGTAGTGGCGATTCCGCCGCAGTGGTGCGCGCGCGCTTGACAAAGCAAGGGGCCCTCGATAGGATGAAATCGAAGTTGCGCAGTGATAAGGCAATTGATTGGCTTCACCGCACGGCACGAATTCAAACCATCGCCAAACGTGAAAAATAATACCTGCTTCGGACTCCCAGGCGCGCCGGTCAATCCCCGATGAGGGACATCGAGTTGCCGGGCCCGCACGCAACAACGCTCGTCCCCATGGTGGTCGAACAGACCAACCGCGGCGAGCGCGCCTACGACATTTATTCGCGGCTGCTGAAGGATCACATCATCTTCATCGGCACGCCGATTGACGACCACGTTGCGAATCTCGTGACGGCGCAACTGCTGTTCCTCGCGGCCGAGGACCCGGAAAAGGATATTTCGGTGTACATCAATTCGCCGGGAGGCTCGATCACGGCGGGGATGGCGATCTACGACACGATGCAGTTTGTTCGCCCCGATGTGGTCACCTACTGCGTGGGCCAGGCGGCGTCGATTGCCGCTTTGCTGCTGACGGCCGGGTCGCCGAAGAAGCGCTATTCGCTGCCCAATTCGCGCATCTTGATTCATCAGCCGTGGCTGAGCGGCCTTTCGGGCCAGGCGACGGACATCGACATCCACGCGAAAGAGATTTTGCGGATGCGCACGGTGCTCAATCATCTGCTGGCGCACCACACGTCGCAGCCCATCGAAAAGATCGAGAAAGACGTCGAGCGCGATTTCATCATGTCAGCAGAACAGGCCAAGGAATACGGGATCGTCGACGAAATCATCTCCAAGAACCGCTAGTCCGTTCCAAAAGGTTAGTAGCTAAACCGGTGAACGGGCGCCTGCCGAACGTACCGGTGCCGTACAATAGCGGTTAGGATTTGCGTCGCACAGGATTCGATCTGGAGGAGAACATTCCGGTCAAGCGATTTAACGCGGACGAAACGCTCCATTGCTCCTTCTGCCACAAGACCCAGGAGCAGGTGGAGAAACTCATCAGCTCGCCTTCGGAATATCCGCGCTCGTACATCTGCAATGAGTGCGTGAGCGTCTGCCAGCAGATTCTCGACGATGAAAAGCGCGAGCAGGCGAGTCCCGCGAATCGCCATTTGCCGCGTCCGCCGGAGATCAAGGCGTTTCTCGATGGCTATGTGATCGGCCAGGATAAAACGAAAAAGAAGCTCGCGGTCGCGGTCTACAATCATTACAAGCGCATTTTCCTGAATCGCCAGCCGAGCGACGTGGAGCTCACGAAATCGAATATCCTGCTCATCGGGCCGACGGGCACCGGCAAGACGCTGCTGGCGCAAACGCTTTCGCGCATGCTCGATGTTCCCTTCGCGATCGTGGATGCCACCACGCTCACCGAAGCCGGCTACGTCGGCGAGGATGTGGAAAACATTATTCTGAAGCTGCTGCAAGCCGCCGATGGCGACGTGCAAAAGGCGCAGCAAGGAATCATCTATATCGACGAGATCGACAAAATCTCAAAGAAGGACGAAAACCCGTCCATCACGCGGGATGTTTCCGGCGAAGGCGTGCAGCAGGCGCTGCTGAAAATTCTGGAAGGCACCACGGCGAATGTGCCTCCGCAGGGCGGCCGCAAGCATCCGCACCAGGAATTCACGCCCGTCGACACGACGAACATTCTTTTTATTTGTGGCGGCGCGTTCGTGGGCATGGAAAAGATTATCGAGCGCCGCATCGGCCAGAAATCTCTGGGCTTCCACGCGGACGTAGCGCCTTCGACGCCGTCGCGGCGCAATATCGAAGTTCTCGAACAAGCGCAGCCGACCGACTTGATCCGCTACGGCCTGATTCCCGAATTTGTCGGGCGCCTGCCCGTGCTGGGAGTTCTGGGCGATCTCGACAAATCGGCGCTGATTCGCATTCTGCAGGAACCGAAGAACGCGCTCATTCGCCAGTACCAGAAACTTTTTGAATTCGAAAATGTCCGCCTGAAATTCACCGACGACGCGCTGGAAACGGTGGCCGATCTGGCGCTGCAGCGCAAAGTCGGCGCGCGCGGGCTGCGCATGATTCTGGAAGACCTGATGCTTGACCTGATGTACCACCTGCCTTCGCAGCGGAAGATGCGCGATTTCATCGTCACCGCGGAAATGGTCAAGAGCCGGGAGATCAATTGGAGCCTGCTGGAAAAGGCGGGCTAACCGCGTCAGGGAGAGCCGAACGATTCCGTGTTTAACAAGGAAAAACTCGAAGTGAAGCGCGTGCCGATGATGCCGGTGCGCGAGATGGTCATCTTCCCGCAGATGATGACGCCGTTCATCGTGGGACGCGAAGCCTCCGTGCGCGCGCTGGAAGAAGCGCTGGCGGGCGAAAAAAAGATTTTCCTCGCCACGCAGCACGATGCTTCGGTCGATGATCCCCGGCCCGACGAAATTTATCAGGTGGGAACGCTGGCCAATATCGTGCAGAGCGTGAAGCTTCCCGACGGCAACATCAAAGTTTTGGTTGAAGGCGCCGAGCGCGCCAAAATCGTGCAGATCACCAACGACGAGGGCTTTTTCCGAGCGTCGATTCGCGTGATCCCGGTGAAAACCGAGCCGAACCCGCAGCTCGAACAGGCCGCCAGCCGCGTCAGCGGACTTTTCGAGCAGTACGTCAAGCTTTCGCAGTCGCTCAATTACGACACGATGATCGCCGCGGTCCGCGTGGACGATCCGGCCAAACTTTCCGACGCCATCGCCGCGAATTTGCAGATTCCCGTCGAGGAAAAGCAGGAGCTGCTGGAGATTTTCGATCCGCTCGAGCGCCTGAACCGCATCGCCGAAATTCTTGACACGGAAACCGAGAAGCTCAACGTCGATCGCAGCGTCAATACGCGCGTCAAACGGCAAATGGAGCGCGCCCAGAAAGAGTATTACCTCAACGAAAAACTCAAGGCCATCCAGAAAGAGCTCGGGCGCGGCGAAGCGGGCGAGCTCGACCAGCTCAAGAAAAAAATCGAAACTTCCGGCATGCCCGCGGAAGTGCAGGAAAAGGCCATGCAGGAGCTCAAGCGGCTGGAAATGATGCCGCCCATGTCGGCCGAATCCACCGTCTCGCGCAATTATCTGGACTGGATGCTGGCCGTGCCGTGGAAAAAGCGCTCACGCGAAATCCGCGACATCAAGCGCGCCGAGGAAATCCTCAACGAAGACCATTACGGGCTGGAAAAAATCAAGGAGCGCATCCTGGAATTTTTGGCCGTTCGCCAGCTGGTCAAGAATCCCAAGGGCTCGATTCTCTGCTTCGTCGGCCCTCCGGGCGTGGGCAAGACTTCGCTGGCAACGTCGATCGGCAAGGCCACGGGCCGCAAGTTTGTGCGCGTTTCGCTGGGCGGCGTGCGCGATGAAGCGGAAATCCGCGGCCATCGCCGCACGTACATTGGCGCGTTGCCCGGGCAGATCATTCAGATGATGCGCAAGGCCGGGACGGTCAATCCCGTTTTCGTGCTGGACGAAGTCGACAAGATGTCCATGGATTTCCGCGGCGATCCTTCGGCCGCGCTGATGGAAGTGCTCGACCCGGAGCTGAACCACGCGTTCACGGATCATTATCTCGACGTCGAGTACGATCTCTCGAAAGTGATGTTCGTCTGCACGGCGAACGTCTTGCACACGATTCCGCAGCCGCTGCAGGATCGCATGGAAGTTCTGCGGCTCCCCGGCTACACCGAGCAGGAGAAGCTGCAAATCGCGAAGCGCTTCCTGGTTCACAAGCAGAGCGAAGCCACGGGCATTGCCGGGGAAAACCTAGGCTTCACGGACGAAGGCTTGCTGCACCTGATCCGCCATTACACGCATGAAGCCGGCGTGCGCAATCTGGAACGCGAAATCGCGAATATTTCCCGCAAGGTGGCGCGCAAATTGGTCGCCGAGGGCAAATCCGCGAAAGTCGACGTCACGCCCGCGAATGTCAGCGGCTATCTGGGCGTCATCAAGTACCGCGATATCTGGTCCGAGAAAAAGAATGAAGTCGGCCTCGCGGTCGGCCTGGCATGGACGGAAGTCGGAGGGCAGGTCCTGAGCACCGAAGCGACGCTCATGCAGGGCAAAGGCCGCCTGACGCTCACGGGAAAACTGGGCGACGTGATGCAGGAATCCGCGCAAGCGGCGATGAGTTACGTCCGCTCGCGCAGCCATATGTTCGGCTTGCCGAAGGATTTCTATCGCCACCTCGACATTCACGTACACGTGCCGGAAGGCGCCATCCCGAAAGACGGCCCATCGGCCGGCATCACGCTCTGCACCTCGATCGCCAGCGCGCTCACGCATATTCCGGTGCGCTGCGATCTGGCCATGACCGGAGAAATCACCCTGCGCGGCAAAGTGCTGCCCATCGGCGGCGTAAAGGAAAAGCTGCTCGCCGCCCACCGCCTGGGCTTGCGCACCGTGATTCTGCCGCGGGACAATGAAAAGGACCTTGCGGACGTTCCGCCCGAAATTCAGGCACAGATGTCCGTGAAATTCGTCGACACAATGGACGAAGTTTTGCACTTGGCGCTCGAACGGCCTCTGACGGCGTCCAGCCCCACGCCGATTCCCGAAGTTGCGCCCGAGTTTGACGCTGGCGTGCCGCAGGACAAGGAATTCACCAACTAGGCCTTCGGTATTTCCACGAAGCTGAGAGTGAAATTTGAGCCGGAGGGGGAAATTCCGGCCGCTCGAAAGATCACCTGCCCGAGGAACATCCCGAGTGCTCCCGTGCCCGAGAAACCTCAGGTCAAAATTTGGGAAGTAGAAACAAAAATCGAATAAATCAATTTAAGGAAACAATGCGATGAGCATCAGTCTTGCAGAATTGAAGGACCGCAACATCACCGACCTGGCGAAAATCGCCAAGGAGCTGAACATCCCGGGCGCCAGCGGCATGCGCAAGCAGGAGTTGATCTTCCAGATCCTCCGCGCGCAGACCGAAAAGAACGGCCTGATTTTCTCCGAAGGCGTTCTGGAATGCCTGCCCGACGGCTTCGGCTTCCTCCGCGCGCCGGAATATAACTACCTGCCCGGACCCGACGACATCTACGTCTCGCCGTCGCAAATCCGCAAATTCGACCTGCGCACCGGCGACACCGTTTCCGGCCAGGTTCGCCCGCCCAAGGACGGCGAGCGCTATTTCGCGCTGATTAAAGTCGAGGCGGTGAACTTCGAAGACCCCGAAGTCGCGCGCAATAAAATCTTCTTCGACAATTTGACGCCGCTCTATCCGCAGGAGCGCATTCGCCTTGAAACCACCAAGGAGAATCTCACGGGGCGCGTTCTCGACATGCTCTGCCCCATCGGCAAAGGCCAGCGCGGCTTGATCGTCGCACCGCCGCGCACCGGCAAGACGATGATGCTGCAGTCGCTCGCGAATTCGATCACCACGAATCATCCGGAGATCGCGCTCATCGTGCTGCTGATCGACGAGCGCCCGGAAGAAGTCACCGACATGCAGCGTACCGTGAAGGGCGAAGTCATCAGCTCCACATTCGATGAGCCGCCGCAGCGGCACATTCAAGTCGCCGAAATGGTTCTCGAAAAGGCCAAGCGCCTCGTCGAGCACAAGCGCGACGTCGTGGTGCTCCTCGATTCGCTCACGCGCCTCGGACGCGCCTACAACGCCGTCACGCCGCCATCGGGAAAAGTCCTCTCCGGCGGTATCGACGCCAACGCGCTACAACGCCCGCGCCGCTTTTTTGCCGCTGCGCGAAACATCGAAGAGGGCGGCTCGCTCACCATCATCGCCACGGCGCTGATCGACACGGGCAGCCGCATGGACGATGTGATCTTCGAGGAATTCAAAGGCACCGGCAACATGGAAATCAATCTCGACCGGCGTCTCGTCGATAAGCGCGTGTTTCCGACGATCGATATCAATCGCTCCGGGACGCGTAAAGATGAATTGCTCTTGCCGGCCGACGAACTCAATCGCATTTGGGTGCTTCGCAAGGTTCTGAGTCCGCTCTCGACCGTCGAAGCGATGGAACTCTTGCTGGGCCGCCTCTCGAAGGCAAAAAATAACGCCGAGTTCCTCTCGTCCATGTCCAGCCCGAACTAAATCCAGAAACTTTTACGTCCGAAGGGAATATCGGAAAGGTCGATCTATCGTTTGCCCTGAGTCGTCCTGCGAGGTTCCCTGCGGCTATTTTGCGTTCTGACCTTGCGCTTGTTCGCGCGCCAGCATGGCGATCAAGCGCGCCACTTCCTCGGCTTCCATCGCCGTGCTGTCGACGAGCACCGCGCCCTCGGCGCGAATCAGCGGCGAATGCGCGCGTCCCGCGTCGCGACGGTCACGCTCTCGAATTTCCTCGAGCGTCTTCGCCAGATCAATGGCATCGCCCTTCTGCTGATGCTCGCGCCAGCGCCGCTGCGCGCGCGTCTCATCCGATGCGGTGAGGAAAATCTTCAGCTCCGCCTCGGGAAAAACGACGCTGCCAATGTCGCGCCCTTCCATCACCACGCCGCCCCGCGCGCCCGCGCGCCGCTGCTCCGCGACGAGCACGCGCCTGACGCCTTCGATGACCGCAATTTTCGAGGCTGCCTGCGAAACTTCGGACGTGCGAATCGCGGCCGTCACGTCCGCGCCGTCGAGCAGCACGCTTTGCCCGCCATCCTGCGCGCGCAAATCAATTCGTGACGCGCCCGCCAGCGCGACAAGCTCATCGGTCGCATCCAGAGAAAGTTTTTGCCGCAGCGCCTTCAGCGCCACGGCGCGGTACATCGCGCCCGTATCGATGTACGTGTAGCCCAGCAGTTCGGCAACGCGCCGCGCCGCCGTGCTCTTCCCCGACCCCACCGGGCCATCAATCGCAATCACAAGCTTTCTCATTCAATCAGTGTCCCGCCAAGTATTCGTAGCCTCGAATTAAAATCCACGCGAAAAAAGACGCCAAAATGCCTAATCTGGCGATCCGGCCGAGCATGAGCGCGTTTCCCTTCGGGAATAATTTCCGATATTCGCCTGCAACCCGACCGCGCAGCGACGGTACGCGTAAGCCGTGCTTTATTCTTTCGCTGGAAGGCAGCTTTCGATTCACGCGTGAGACAGTGGTGTGGTAGAGAATGGCATAACATGCGGTGCAAGCGATGCAAATGAAGCCGACTACAAGTTCAAGCTGTTTCGCTAACATCGTCTCGCTCAAATCCTCTTGAATGCGCGCTCGAT
>DATLTU010000026.1:0-7036 GCA_035533415.1 Candidatus Limnocylindrales bacterium | reverse complement strand
ACAAATTATTAGAATCGCCCGTAACTCGCACAAAACAAACAATCGCACTTCGTTCTAATCGGTACAGATTCGCGATTTTTGCAGCGCCCATTTCCCCGCAGAATCGGCGGTCTCGTCTGGCCGCCGGCACTGTCGCCCTTGCGCTCAACCTCGCCGCGACAATGCGCGCCCGTGCAGCCTTAATCGCAAATGAGATGCGCAGTCCCGCGCACGCAACCAACTCACAACGCGCCACTTATGATTTCTTGATCGCAAATGAGTTTCAATTGCAAAACGCGCTTTTCACTCGCCCCGCGCGCCTCCCTCGTACTCTGCGGTCGCGCGCGCAAAGAATCGCAACGCGATCTGCCTCATCAAATGTGCCCTGGAGGCTAAAATGATCACCATTCGGCCCCGCGACGAACGCGGGCACAACAAAATCGGCTGGCTCGATTCCCATTTCACGTTTTCGTTCGACCAATACCACGACCCGAACCACATGGGCTTTCGCGAGCTTCGCGTCATCAATGAAGACGTCATCGCACCCGGCCAGGGCTTCGGGATGCATCCGCATCGCGACATGGAAATTTTAACCTGGGTACTCGACGGCTCGCTCGATCATCGCGACAGCACTGGCTCGCGTGGCGTCATCCGCCCCGGCGAACTTCAGCACATGACCGCGGGTTCCGGCGTGACGCATAGCGAATTCAACGCGTCGACCTCCGAGCCGGTTCACCTGCTCCAAATCTGGATTTTGCCGGAGCGCCGCGGATTGAAACCCGCCTACGAGCAGCACACGTTTCCCGCAAATAGCTGGAACGGAAGTTTCCAATTACTCGCGGGTGAAGGCGCGCCGGTTGCCATTCATCAGGATGCGAAACTTTTCGCCGCGCGCATGAAGTCCGGCGAGGAAATCACGCATGCGCTCGATTCTGCGCGCCATGCCTGGGTGCAGGTCGCTCGTGGTACCGTGCGTCTGAACGGAAGGGAACTGGCGGCTGGCGACGGCGCCGCGATCTCAAACGAAAAGAGCCTCACGTTCAAGGCGCAAAGCCCGTCGGAAGTCTTGCTGTTCGATTTGGCGTAGCTGGCGCGATGACGCACAGGACCGAATCACAGGCGCGGCAGCACGATGCCATGCTGCGCCTGATATTTTCCCTTCTTATCTTTGTACGATATTTCGCAGCTCTCATCCGATTCGAAAAAAATCACCTGGCACAGTCCTTCGTTCGCGTAGATTCGCGCCGGCAGCGGCGTCGTGTTGCTGATCTCCAGCGTCACGAAGCCTTCCCACTCCGGCTCGAACGGCGTCACGTTCACGATAATTCCGCACCGCGCGTACGTCGATTTTCCGACGCACAGCGTCAGCACCGTTCGCGGTATCCGGAAATATTCCACCGAGCGTCCCAGCGCGAACGAATTCGGCGGGATGATGCACACGGGTCCTTTGAATTCCACGAACGAGCGCTCGTCAAAGTGCTTCGGATCCACAATGGTCGAATTCACATTCGTGAAAATTCGGAACTCATCGGCCACGCGAATGTCGTAACCATAGGACGACACGCCGTAGCTAATCACGCCTTCGCGAACCTGCCGATCGGAAAATGGTTCGATCATTTTGTGCTCGCGCGCCATCCTGGTGATCCACCGATCCGACTTCACGCTCATCCCATCCTCCCGGTGCGTTCCATTTCAAAAAGGCGCGGCATCTTATTACACCGCGTGCCGCTTGACAACCCGCAACCCGCCCTCTAGCATACACTTCGAAAAGGAGCCGTCACCGCCATGATAAAACTTGATATCGTGAACGCCGTTGTGCAGCGCACAAATATTCCTCGCAGCAAGGCCGAGCAGGCCGTCGAAACGGTTTTCGAGGCGTTGAAAAACGCTCTCGGCCGCGGCGAACGCATCGAGCTGCGCCGCTTCGGCGTGTTCAACGTGAAGCCTCGCAAAACCGGCATCGGCCGCAATCCTCGCACCGGCCAGCAAGTGAATATCCAGCCCGGAAAAGCCGTCCGCTTCAAGCCCGGCAAAGAGCTGCAAACGCTTTAGCGGCTTGTTGAAAAAAATTCGTTGCCCATCGCGGACCATTGATCGTTTTCCACGGATCATTTTCCACGGATCATTATCTTTCTCTCCGGTGGCAAGCGCCGCCGTGGGCGGTGTACCCTAGTAACGTGGACCACGGCAACGGCACTGGGCGCACTGACGCATCCATCGAACTGCTCGACAACCGCGTTCGTTGGTTGCTGGAATCCCGTTTCGCCACTGGCGCGCCGCGAAAACGAAAATTTGTTCTCGCCTTGGTTCTCTTCGTACTTACCGTGATTTCGACTCTCGCCGTGGGCCGCGAATTCTCGGTTTCTTTCGCGCAAAATCGCGCGCCATTCTCCGGAATGGAAAATCCTTTCGCTCCCACGTGGAAAAGCCTACTGCATCCGCGGCTGCTGCTCGGCGGAATCCCTTTCGCGTTCACGCTGATCGGTATTTTGCTCGCGCACGAACTGGGGCATTTTTTCGCCTGCCGCTATTATAAAATCGACGCGAGCTATCCGTATTTTATTCCCGCGCCCACTTTGATTGGCACATTCGGCGCATTCATTCGCATACGCTCGCCGATCTTGAATCGCAAGGCTCTCTTTGACGTTGGTTTTTCCGGACCTCTCGCGGGATTCATTCTCGCGCTCCCGATTCTCGCGCTGGGGGTTTATTTTTCAAAAGTCGTGCCGGGCGTGCAGTCGAACGCGCTGGTGATTTTCGGGAGTCCGCCGCTGATACGATTTTTCCTCGCGCTGTTTCATCCCGGCGTGCGGCCGCGCGACATCCTGTTCAGCCCGATTGCGCTTGCCGCGTGGGTCGGATTATTCGCGACGGCGCTCAATCTTCTTCCGATTGGCCAGCTCGATGGCGGCCACATCGTCTACAGCGTGGCGAGCGACCTGCACCGCCGGATTTCCATCGGCTTCGGCGCGATCCTGATCGCCATGGGAATATTTTTTTGGCATGGCTGGATTTTCTTCGCGGTGCTTACTGGTTTTCTCGGCTTTCGGCATCCGCAACTGCTTGATCGCTGGACGCCGCTCGACCGCACGCGCGGTGCATGGGCCATTGTCGCTCTGATTATTTTTCTTCTGTGCTTCACGCCGCTGCCGCTCAGCGTTCCGCACCCCTGATTCTCGCTAGAAGAGTTGGGACATGTTCTTCTGCGAGTTCACCTATCGGAGAGTCGGCGTAGGAACCGACAATGGCAGACCTCAGCGGCTGAAGCCGCCCTGATTGTCCGCGGTTTGCGGCACGGCTCAAGCCGTGCCCTGACATGTCCAAAACGTGGCGCTCGCGCCTCGGGATAAACCAGAGTCACGACCCGCGAAGCCACGAGGACTTTACCGCAAACGACGAGGGGTTACAGCAGGCTCGCCGGATCCACGTCGACGATTACGGCGCTATCGGGAATTTCCTTTTTTGCGCAGTACGACAGACACCCTTCGAGAACCTGCGCCAAAATCCGCCGGTTCGGCGTCTTCAGTAAAATCTGAAAACGATATTCGCGCCGCAACTTCGAGAGCGCCGCAGCCGCCGGTCCCAGCACTTTCAGCTCGCTGATTTTCCGCGAATCGAAATACGCGGCGATGGCGCGCGACCATCGAATGGCATTTTCGATTTTGCGGTCGCGCACCAGCACATTCGCCAGCGCAATGAACGGCGGATAATGCATCATTCGCCGGAAATGAATTTCGCGGTCGAAGAACGCCTTATAATTCTGATCCACCGCGTGCTGAATCGCGTAGTGCTCGGGATAATAGGTTTCGATCAGCACCTCGCCCGGGAACGGCCCGCGGCCCGCGCGTCCAGCGACTTGCGTAAGCAACTGAAACGTGCGCTCGGCCGCGCGAAAGTCCGGCCGCCCGAGCGCCAAATCGGCGGAAACCACTCCCACCAAAGTGACGCGTTCGAAGTCGTGCCCTTTGGCGACCATCTGCGTGCCCACCAGCAAGTCCAGTTCGCCGCGCGCGAACGCGCCAAGAACTTTCTGATATTCGCGCTTGGTGCGAACCGTATCGCGATCCAGACGTCCGATGTGCGCCTTCGGAAACTGCTCGCGCAAGTATTCCTCGACGCGCTCCGCGCCATCGCCCACGAAATACAGATACTCCGATTTGCATTTCGGGCAATTCTTCGGCACGGCCGTCGAATACCCGCAGTAGTGGCATTCGAGCCGCGCGCGCCGCTTGTGATAGGAAAGCGCGATGCTGCAATTCTGGCATTCGATTCCCGCTCCGCAGCTCCGGCAAAGCACGTACCACGAATATCCGCGCCGGTTAATGAGGATCAGCACCTGCGTGCCGGCCGCAAATCGCTCGCCGACGGCCTTCCGCAGCCGCGCCGATACCGGCGCCGAACGGTGGCTCTGGCGGAATTCCTCGCGCAGGTCCACCAGCTTCACCGCGGCGAGCGGACGGTTTTCGACGCGCGTCGTCAGTTCGAGCAAACGGTATTTCCCGCTGCGCGCATTGTGAAAACTTTCGAGCGAGGGCGTTGCCGAGCCGAGCAGCGCGACCGCGCCTTCGAGCTGCGCGCGAACGATCGCTACGTCCCGCCCGTTGTAGCGCGGCGTTTCCTCCTGCTTGTAGCTCGACTCCTGCTCCTCATCGACAATGACGAGGCCCACATTTTCGAGCGGCGCAAACACGGCCGAGCGCGTTCCCACCACAACTTGCGCTTCGCCCCGCCGCACGCGCCACCATTCGCGCGAGCGTTCATTTTCTCCGAGGCCGCTGTGCAGCACGGCGACAATTCCGCCGAATCGCGCACGTACCAGACGGCTCAGCCAGAGCGTCAGAGCAATTTCCGGTACCAGCACAATCGCCGTGCGCCCCTGCGCCAGCGCCGCTTCCACCGCGCCAAGATACACTTCCGTTTTGCCGCTTCCCGTGACGCCGTGGAGCAACGCCGCGGTGAAGGATTTCTCCGCAAGCCATTCTCGAACGGCCTCAACGGCGGCTTTTTGTTCCGCGTTCAGCGCATTTGCCGGAGGAACAAAATCCGTCTCCCAGGGATCCTCTTCCGCCGCCAGCGGCTCTTCCCAGGCGATCAGCTTCCCCTGTTTTTCGAGCCGCGCGGCGATGGCGCGCGACGCTCCGGCTTTCAGCAAAATCGGCAACGGCACAGGACCGCGCGTCGCTGTCAGTATTTCGTGGATTGTTTCTTCTTTCGGATCTTCCGGCGCCGCCGCGGGATTCCATGACACGATTTTTTGCACGCGCTCCTGCTTGCGCCGCACGCGTTCGCGCGCGATCAAGCATCCGCGCCGCGCGAGCCGCTCGGCGCCAGCCTCGCCTCCCGCGATGCGCTTCAAACGCGCGGACGTCACGGGATTGTCGCCAATAGCGAGAAGCTCCAAAATCGCCAGATCAACCGACTCGCCCGGCGCGGCGGGCCCGCGTTCCTTCATTTCCGCCAGAAAATCGCGTCCGTGCTGCGTGAGTTCGTATTCGCGGTCCTGCCGCAGCTCGGCCAGCGGCGGCAGCATGGCGCGCAACGTTTCTCCGACGGGCGCGACGTAGTAGCGGCTCACCCACATTCCGAGTTCGATCAATTTCGGCGGAAGCGCGGGCGTTGGGTCCAGCAGCTCGACGATTTCCTTGGTCGCCTTGCCCGCCGCTGGATTCGCGACGATGGCCACAACCACGCCAACCATCGCGCGGTTCCGAAACGGCGCGACGACGCGGCTGCCAACAAGCTCGGCCGTCTTCAAATGTTCCGGAATCGCGTAGGTGAACGTCGAGCGGAGCGGGACGGGCAGCGCAACTTCGCAATACCGCGCGATCATATTCGTTTGCTAGTGTAACAGCAACGCAAGATTCGCAACCAACGCTTCGGACATATTATCGCGGCGCGGAAGGCGCGGCTTTCGCGGTGAAATCAATTTGGGGCGCTCTGGCGGAGCTATTACACACTCACCAGCGCGACGCCCAAAAATATCAGCACAATGCCGACCCACTGCGTGCGCTCGAGTTTGTCGCGCAGAAAAATTGCGGCGAGCACGACGGTCACGGCGCCATATAGCGACGAGAGAACGCTCGCGACGGCGACCTGTTCGTTTTTCAGCGCCAAATTGTTGGCGATGAACGCCGCCGTATCCACCACGCCGATGGCCACAATCAGCCATAGCGTCGAGCCTTTGGGAATTTTGCCGCTTTGCCGCAGCGGCGCGGCGAGCAAGGCCAGCGTGCTGAACGTTGTGATTCGTATCATCCATACGGAGGCGACGCCGCCAAACGCGGGCATCACGCGAAATCCCAGCACCCAGAATAACAGGCCGAATCCGACCGCGGCGGCGAGCGCCCAGGGAACTCCACGGAAAAAATGCCGGCGGTGGCTCGCGGATGAAGACGCAACAGGCGGCGAGGAGAATGTCACCGCCGCGAGAATCACGCCAAGGATGGCCGCGCCGACCCCGAGCGCGTGCGGCCGCGTGAGGCGTTCGCCGCTGGCGAGCGAAAGCATCACCGTCAGCGCCGGATAGCTCGCCGCGACCGGCGCCACCAGCGCGAGCACGCCGACTTCAAATGAGCGGTACAGTGAAAACGCGCTTCCGGCGTTGAGCAGCCCCGCGAGAATCGCCCACGCCCAAGCTTTTCCTTCCACGCCCGCGAAAAATTTTGTTGCGTGGCCCGTGGCCGCCATTCCCGCCGTCAAAACCAGAAACCCGGTGAGCTGCATGAACAGCAGCGTGCGATATGCGCCCACGCGCCGCGACGCGAAACGCGCCATGAAGTCCGCCGCCCCCCATCCCAGCGCGGCCGCGAGTCCCAGAGCAATTCCCAAGCGTTATCTCCACAAAACTTTCGTCGTCGTTAACAGCTTGATGACATAACTGAGGTCGGCCTCGCAACGGTCCGAGTAAACTGTGGAGTGTCTGACCTACAGCTTGCTCGGATCGAAGGAGGCCGAGATGAGAATTATAGGCGTGGACTTACATGCTCGACAACAATCGGTTGCGATGTTGGATACCGACACAGGGGAGTTGATCGAGAAGATTCTCCAGCATGAAGGT
>DATLTU010000025.1:0-8983 GCA_035533415.1 Candidatus Limnocylindrales bacterium | reverse complement strand
GGGTCGATGGTGTTGGCGACGCCGGTTTCGTGGGCGATGAGCTGCTGGGTGCGAAGCGCGAGAAGCGCGGATTCCTCGGTGGGCAAGGCGAGAGCTTCATCGAGACTGTTGGTGTGCAGCGACTGGCAGCCGCCGAGGACCGCGGCGAGCGCCTGAAGCGCGACGCGCACGAGATTGTTCGCGGGTTGTTGCGCGGTGAGAGTGGAGCCGCCGGTCTGCGCGTGGAAGCGAAGGAGCATGGAGCGAGCGTCCTGCGCGTGAAAACGGTCGCGCATCAGACGCGCCCAGAGGCGGCGAGCGGCGCGGAACTTCGCGACTTCGTCGAGCAGGCCGTTGTGGGAATTGAAGAAAAAAGAAAGCTGCGGAGCGAAATCGTCGACTTTGAGGCCCGCGTGCAAGGCCGCGTCGACGTACGCGATGGCGTTTGCGAGAGTGAAAGCGATTTCCTGCACGGCGGTGGAACCAGCTTCGCGAATGTGATAGCCGGAAATGGAAATGGCATTCCAATTGGGAATTTCGGCGTGGCACCAGGCGAAAATGTCGGTGACGATACGCATGGCGGGGCGAATGGGATAGATGTATGTGCCGCGCGCGATGTATTCCTTGAGAATGTCGTTCTGCACGGTGCCGGAGAGGCGGCGAAGATTCGCGCCCTGTTCTTTCGCGACGGCGACGTAGAGAGCGAGGAGAATCGCGGCGGTGGAATTGATGGTCATGGACGTGGAGACGCGGTCGAGAGGAATGGCATCGAAGAGCGTTTCCATGTCTTCGAGCGAATCGATGGCCACGCCGACTTTGCCGACTTCGCCGGCGGCGAGCGCGTGGTCGGAATCCATGCCGATCTGCGTGGGAAGATCAAAGGCGACGGAAAGGCCAGTCTGGCCTTGCGAAAGCAGATAGCGGTAGCGCTGGTTCGATTCGACGGCGCCGCCGAAGCCGGCATACTGACGCATGGTCCAGAAACGGCCGCGGTACATCGTGGGATAAATGCCGCGAGTGAAAGGAAACTGGCCGGGAAAGCCCAGGTCGCGCTCGGGATCCCAGCCGGTGAGATTTTCCGGCGTCACGACGGCGGCGATGGGCAGAGCGCCGGGGGACGCTTTGCGCGGATTATTTACGTCCGCGTTTTGCGCGGGGCCGGTGGCGGTTTTTGCGGGAGTTTTGTTCAAAGTTTTGTCCACGAGAATGCCGAATCAGCGCACGCGGCGCGCACTGCGAAAGGACCACACGGAAAATACGGCCATCATGAGCGCGTAACCGAGCGCGAACGCGGCGATCCACTGGCCGCGAGGCTCGCGTCCCTGCTTCCAGGCGGCTGTGCCGGCGTACAGAGCGAAAAGGGCAAAGAGCGTTCCCACCGCTTCATGGAAAAGCTGGCGGCCGAACTTCCCAAGGGCGCGAAACAGGGCCGAGCCGCCGCGCCAGAGAGCCGAAATCCAGTTGGGTCCCGCATGCACATTTCGGCTGGCGTCCATGGAGACATTCTAATACATTCAGCCTGTTCAAAGGTGCAGTGCCGGGTGGCGCACGAGGGCTTGTATCCTTGCGGCAGCCGCCATAAAATCAGACCAAGAGCGAAGGAGGGTACCTTGCGGCTGGACGACAATTTGAAAGCTTTGCTTCGCGAACTGGGACACGCGATCAACGATTCCGTGGCGGATTCCGAGAAAATCGCCGGAGCGATTGCCGGCGTGCGCGCGGCGGGATACGACATCGTGCTGAAGCTGGACGCGACGATCGGTCTGGCGCAGCGGCCGGCGCAAGAATCGAAGATGACCACGACGGACCGGCGCTTCCTGGAATCGCTGCACATTCGCGTGGACGAAGAAGTGCTGGACGAGCAAGTCGGCGAAGCGAAAGTGGACATCACGCCGCAGGACATTAAATTCCTTAAATCGCTCAAGATCTCCCTGGATGAAGATGCGTAAACGAATTGCAATCGTCATCTTCGTTTTTGCACTGTGTGGCGCGCTTACCGCGACGCGCGCATCAGCGCAGGTGACCACCGGCAAGACCATCACGGTGAAAAGGAAAACCGTGAAGCCGCCGAAGGTCAAAATGGATACGTTCAAGGGCGAAGTGATTCGGATGAACACGGTATCGATCATCGTGCGCGATCCGAAGAATTCTTACGTTGTGCGCACGTTCACGTTTTCTCAGGCGCTGGCAAAGAAGCTGCAAAAACTGATCGACCAGGGCGGTTATCAGTCTGGCGACCATGTGACGATCAAGTATGCGCGGGGAACGGAGGTCGCGCAGACGATCAAGGGCAAAGCCTCGAAGGGATTTTGATTCGAGCAGGGCCGAGCCGAACAGCAGTAGAATCCCACCGGAAGGTCTCCATGATTCGCCCCGCCGCAGTCGCCGGACGCTTTTATCCGGCCGAGCCTGCGTTACTCGCACGCCAGATCGATAAATGCGTTTTCGCCGCGGCGGAAAAAATCCGCGCGCGCGGGTGCATGGCGCCGCACGCGGGATATATGTATTCGGGACACGTGGCGGGAGCCGTCTATGGCGCGCTGGAACTTCCGGCGCGATTCATACTTCTGGGGCCGCGGCATTATCCGCGGGGCGAACGGCTGGCGATTCTTTCCGAGGGCGCGTGGGAGACGCCGCTTGGCGAAGCGAAGATTGACGCGGCGCTGGCAGGCGAACTGAAGGAAGCGTTTCCCATGCTGCGCGAAGATTCGGTGGCGCATGCAGCGGAGCATTCGCTCGAAGTGCAGTTGCCATTTTTGCAGAGGCTCGTGCCGAACTTCACGTTCGCGCCCATCGTGATTGGAACGGACCGTTTCGAGGCGCTGGAAATGCTAGGTAAGGCCGTGGCGCGGGTGGTGCGCGGGCAAAAGGAAGCTGTGCTGATTGTCGCGAGTTCGGACATGAACCACCGGGAAAGCGACGCGATCACGCGCGTGAAAGACCGGAAAGCAATCGACGCGATTCTGGCGCTGGACGCGCGCGGCCTTTACGACACAGTGCGGCGCGAGAGCATATCGATGTGCGGATATGGCCCGGCCGTGGCGATGATTACGGCTGCGCGGGAATTGGGATCAACGAACGCGGAGCTTTTGCGGTATGCGACTTCGGCGGACGTGAACGGCGACCGCGACGACGTGGTCGGCTACGCCGGAATCATCGTGCGGTAGATCCGCGCGTTCGTCTTAGCGCGGCCTGCCGGGAGCGACGGGATGCGCTGCAGGCGCAGGGGCAGGCGCGACACCTGACATTGGCTGCGGCGCGGAGAAAGTCGGGCCCGAGTCACGCGGCATGCCAAAACCGGCGGACGGATTCGCGCCCATGCGGCCCATCGGCGGCGATTCTCGCGGGAAATACATGGGAGCCGGGCGATGAGGAAGCGCGGCGGGCATGCGCATCGCGTTTTCGACCGGGAACGCTCGCGGCGCGGGAGCGGATGGCAGGCGCGAATTCATTTTCATCAATGGAATGCCGGCGCTTGAGGCGAGCAGCGATTTTTGCAGATGAGCCATGCTGGGAGCCGTGGGGACAACGGCTCTGGAATTTTCAGGCGAGGCGAAGCGATTCGCGGCTAAAGCCGTTTCACCGAAACGCGGGGCCTTGCCGTTTTCGAGCGGGCCGGCGGGAAGCGCATGGAATTGCGCGGCGGCGACTCCGCCGCGGAGGATTCGGACGGAATTAAAGCCGCGGACGGATTTTGTGCCGCTGATGATGAGAATACGCGGCGCTGCTGGATATTTGGATCCTGCGCCCGAGCGCGGATTCGCGGGCGACCAGGCCACCTGATTGCCAGCCGTGTACCAATTGACCGGCGCGGGATTCCAGAAACCGAAATTGTCTGGAAACCACATCCAGCCATAGATCGGCGAAAAGGCCCAATTGCCGAAGTGATACGGGACCCAGCCCCACGGCTCAAAACCGATCCACGTCCAGCCCAGGCCAGGATAGGAAGCCCACTCGCCATCGGAAAATGGCGTCCAGCCGAAGCCCATTCCGAACGGCTGCCAGCCGTAACCGTATCCCGCGAAATAATTCCAGACACCATAGGCGGAAAGATCGGACATGCCGTAGCTGAAGGGCGCGTTCGCATAGGAAAGCGACCGGGCTGTTTCCACTTGCAGCGTCTGCTGGCGGGAGCTGACCCAGCGATCCCACGCGTCCAATCTAGGATTCGGGCTGACCGCGCCGGCCAAAAGATTTTTCTTGTAGGTGAACGTCTGGCCCTTGAAGAGCATCTTTGTGCCGGCGGATGAGGTGAGTTGCAGTTCGCCCTGCAGGACGCTGACGGATGCGCCATCGTGGAAGGAATCGACGCGGAAAAGCGAGTGCTTCGGGACCGTGATTTGTTCCCGCGAAGCGGCGAGGCTGAACGTGTCGGCGCGCTTGAGCGCGGCGTAAATGCTGACGGTGCCCTGCGCGAGGGTAAGCTTGGTGATGCGGCCGCCGTTGGAAAGGGCCAACTCGGTGAATTGGACGAGGGTGTTACCGGAGATCCAGGCGGTGCTGCCGTCCTCGAATTGGACTTCGGCGCGGCCATCGTTGGTGCCAATGGTCATGCCCTGCATGATGGGCATGTTAGGCACGGCAGGCTCCCAGCCGGAATGGCCGGGATGCGTGACCTGAACGTCGCCAGCGACGAGGCTCAAGCGCACAATGCGCGCGTAGCTCAGGCCGGAAGCGTGAGCGGGTTGCGAGACACCCATCCAGCTAAGAAGCGCAAAACCGAAGAGCAGAAGGCTGATACCGGAGCGGCGCATAACGCACCCCCTTTGGGGTATTCGTGGAAGCGCAGAGTGCAACTGCGATTGGGAGTTGCACGGAGGCACTTCGGAGATGTTCGCGCTTTGGGGAGTTGGGGTCAAGCGAATTCGGTGGAGGCGGCGGCTGTAATCATCGGCGCCACAACTAGCCAGCACACGCGCTAGAAAAGCTGACCTGGCGGATGAAATCACTGGTGTGTGCGTCGCCGCGGAATCAAGACGATGGACAGAATTAATGGTTGTTGCGGATTTGCTCGGCGATGGCGCGGGCGCGCTGACGGGCCATGTCGATGAGGTCGGAATTGGCGGCGATCTGGCCGAGAATGGGAAGGAGCGCTTGGGGTTCGGGGAGGAGTTTATCGTTGACGTCGCGCTGGACGCGAGTCATGACGTCGTTGATGCCAAGCTGGTCATAGCGCATGGCGCGGCGCATGTCGCTGAGGTCGAGTTCCTGGCGCTCGAGTCCATCGAAAAGGGAGAGAAGCTGGTTGGCGGTTTTATTGACGGTGTAATTGAAAGTGACCTGGTAACGCGCCGCGCCGTCCTGATAGCGAAAAGTCTTCTGGCCGAGGCTGGCCACGCGGCGATGCACATCGAGGTCGACGCCCTGAAAATCGTGCAGCTTGGCAGCGAGTTGGAACATCTGGCTGGCCAGAGACGGGCCGATTTGCAGCGGCTGAGGACTGGGAGTTTCATCGAGCTGGCGGATGTCCCAGGTGCCGGAGCCGTCTTGTTTTACTTTGATTTCGGCAAATTCGGGATAGCTGGATTTGAAGACTTTGCGATATGTGAGAGTGGGGCCCGGGGCGGCATTGGCGGGCGGTTCGGACGTTTGCGCCCGCGCAAAATTCGCGGAAGGCAGGCAGAACACGAAAATCGACAGAGCGATTAATTTCGCGGCGCGGAATTTCATCGCTGGATTGGGATGCGCGGCGCGGAAAAATGGCTGCGCGAAGCGGAGCGGACTCGGACGGCGGGCGCTGCGGCAAGCGCTGAATCGTCCGAACCAAATATGGGACGCGGCGCCATGCTGCGCGCGAGGCGTTCGGCAGCCCAGGCAGAATGCGCGTGGCACAGGGCGACGGCCAGCGCGTCGGCGGCGTCGGGCGGCTCGGGCTGGTCGCAGAGGCCGAGCTGCGCCTTGACCATTTGCTGCATTTGCAGTTTTGAAGCGCCGCCGAAACCCGTGACGCTGGCCTTGACTTCGCGCGGCGAGTAACTGTGCGCGGGAATGCCGGCTTGCGCGGCCGCAAGGAGGATGACGCCGCGAACCTCCGCGAGCCGGAGAGCGGTGCGCATGTTGAGAGCTGTAAAGACGGATTCCACTGCAACAGCGTCGGGAGAGAATTCGTCGGCCAGTTGCGCGACCATTCGATGGATTTCGCGCAGGCGCTCGGGGAAGCTGGCGCGCGCGGGAAAGCGCAATGCGCCGAAGCGCAGCATGCGCGCGGCCTGGGCGTTTAACTCGATCACGCCGTAGCCGGTGGCGCCGGCGAGCGCGGGATCGATTCCCAGGACGCGAAGGAATTTGGGTTCGGCAGAGCTGCGTGCGTTCATTGGGATGTCATGGCGACGTGATTCAGTCTACGCGCAGAAGAAAATAGCGGGGTAGCATTTTTTCGAAGGGCGCAACGCGAAGGACACTAGACGCGCGGAGAACTAGCCGGCAACGGCAGCTTGAATTTCGTTTTCGTCAATATCGAAATTGGCGTAGACGTGCTGGATGTCGTCGTGCTCTTCGAGCGCCTCGACCATTTTCAGCATCTGCTGCGCCTGCGCGCCGGTGAGCTTGACGTAACTTTGCGGGACCCATGCGATCTCGGCGGCGGCGGGACTAATTCCGGCGGCGATGAGGGCGTCGCGGACTTTGTCGAAGGCTTCTGGCGGAGTGAGGACTTCCCAAAAAGAGCCATCGTCCTTGAGGTCCTCGGCGCCTGCGTCGAGGACGATGCTCATCATTTTTTCCTCGTCGGCGGCCTCCTTCGGCACGGTGATGTCGCCTTTGCGATGGAACATCCAGCCGACGGCTCCCGTTTCCGCCATGTTGCCGCCGTGCTTGGCCATGAGGTGGCGAATCTCGCTGACGATGCGGTTGCGGTTGCTGCATACGACTTGCACGAGCATGCCCACGCCGCCGGGACCGTAGCCTTCAAAGGTGACTTCCTCGAGGACTTCGCCTTCCATTTGTCCGGTGCCGCGGAGAATGGCGCGCTCGATATTGTCGTTGGGCATGTTCTCGTTTTTGGCGGCGAGAATGGCGGTGCGCAGGCGGGGATTCGTATTGGGGTCGGCGCCAGCGGAGCGCGCGGCGATCATGATTTCGCGGATGATTTTCGTGAAGACTTTGCCGCGGCGCGCGTCGGTGGCCGCCTTCTTGTGCTTGATAGTCGCCCACTTCGAATGTCCGGACATGCGGAACGCCTCGCAGAAGAAACTGGCAGGAGCAAATTATGCGCTCTTGCCGCCACAGTCTAGCACAGGGCCACGGGAAGAAAAAGCGACGCGTTCCTCGGGGGCGCACGACTTTAAAGGGAGAAGGAGGCCCATATCGTTTCCAGGTGGCTAGTTCCTTGCGTATATGTTACGCTAGGAATAGGAGGACCACCACCACATGTCTCAGTCCCTTTCGGATTTAGAACAACGACGTGAAGTCCTTGCTCAGCGCATCGCGCAGCTCGGCGATCTCCGGCCCGGCAGCGTTACGAGCACGTTCGGTCGGTGCGGCAAGCCGGACTGTCGCTGTCATCAGCCCGGTCAGCCGGGTCACGGCCCCAATTTCCGGCTGACCTATAAGGTCGATGGCAAGACCGTCTCGGAGGCATTGCCGACCCCTGCGGCGATCCAGAAAGCGGAGCGGGAAGTCGGGGAGTTCCGCAAATTCCAACAGCTCACTCGCGAGTTTCTGGGAACCCACGCGGAGATCTGCCGTTTGCGGCCCGTCGAGGAGGAAGCGGAGTCGGGGCTGAAAAAAAAACGGTCGAAGCGATCCGGCAAGAGGTCACGCGCGAGGTAGAACAGTTTTTGCGCGTGGTGTTCGAGGATCGGCGCAAGACCGGACGGCTGGATCTGGAGGCGACCGAGATGGCCATGCGCGCGGCCCTACACCGGGCCGGTGCTGCCGCGCTGACCCAACTGCTCGAATTTCCAGCCCCCGGAGAAGAAAAGCGCTCCGTACCTTGTGCTTGCGGCCAGCAAGCGAACTATCGCGGGCTGCGCAGCAAGATCGTGCTGACTGCCTTGGGCCAAGTGGAAGTTTTGCGTCCCTACTATTTATGCCCGCACTGTGGCCAAGGGCAATTTCCCGTCGATGTCGAACTGGATATCGAGAATACCGAGTTCTCCCCGGGAGTACGCCGCCTGCAAGCAATGGTCGGGGGTGGGGCACCGTTCGATGACGGTCGCGAACAGATGAAGGTGCTGGCGGGCCTGGAGGTGACCACCAAGTCGGTGGAGCGTACGGCAGAAGCGATCGGGGCCGACATCGCTCAGCGCGAACAAGCCGAGATCCAGAAAGCCCTGCAGTTGGATTTGCCCGTGATCGTGGGCCAACCCATCCGCATTCTGTATGTACAGATGGATGGGACCGGCATCCCCGTGGTGAAGAAAGAGACAGCGGGTCGGCCGGGCAAGATGGAAGGCCAACCCGCGCATACCCGGGAGTGCAAATTGGGGTGCGTCTTCACGCAGACTAAGTGGGATGAGGAAGGCTATGCCCTCCGCGACCCCGATTCCACCACGTACACCGGAGCGATCGAAACGGCAGAAGAATTTGGCCGACGAATCTATGCAGAAGCTTGGAGACGCGGCTGGAGCCGCGCGTGCCTGAAGGTGGTCATGGGTGACGGCGCCGAATGGATTTGGAATATCGCTGACCTGCATTTTCCAGGTGCCACTCAGATTGTCGATCTCTACCACGCGCGCCAGCATCTCTGGGAGATTGCGCGCAAGCTGTACCCCCATGAAGAAGGCCAACAAAAAGCCTGGATGAAAGTGCACCAGAAGCTTCTGGATCGCGGCAAAATCGAAAAGCTGGTTGGCGCACTTCGCTCGATCAACTCCGACCATTCTGAAGTGGCCGAGCAGATTCGCACGGAGGCAGATTATTTTGAGCGCAACCGAGAGCGCATGCGCTATCCCCAGTTTCGCCGTCAACACCTGTTTGTTGGTTCGGGTGTCATCGAAGCGGGATGCAGAACGGTGATTGCCGCGCGCCTCAAGAGGTCAGGAATGTTCTGGACGCTTCGAGG